>JBHELL010000091.1:0-32378 GCA_046263075.1 Actinomycetota bacterium
GTATGCCAGCTGGCTGATAGTTGAATACGCGAGCACACGCTTGATGTCGTCTTGCACCATCGCGAGCAGCGCTGCCATCAGCATCGTGACCGCGCCGATGACCGCGACGACGTTCATCGCTGCGATCGAGCCGGTGAACACAGGGAACAGGCGCGCGACCATGAAGACACCCGCGGTCACCATCGTCGCCGCGTGGATGAGGGCGCTGACCGGTGTCGGACCTGCCATCGCGTCGGGCAGCCACACGTATAACGGGAACTGCGCGCTCTTACCGACGGCACCGCCGAACAGGAGGATCGCCGACGCGGTGAGCGCAAACGTGCCGATGCGGTGCGCGTGCGCCGCATTGATGATCGACTCGATGTGGAAGGTCTTCTGCGAGGCGAAGAGGACGAAGATGCCGATCATGAAGGGGATGTCGCCGGTCTTGGTCGTGACGAAGGCTTTGATCGCGGCGTCGGAGTTGCCCTTCTCCTCCCACCAGAACCCGATCAACAGGTACGAGCACACACCGACGAGCTCCCAGCCGATCAGCATCTGCAACAGGTTGTTCGAGATGACGAGCAGCAACATCGAGCCCGTGAAGAGATTGAGGGCGGCGTAGAACCAGGTGAACCGCTTCTCGCCGTGCATGTACCCCATCGAATAGATCTGCACCATCAACGACACGGTCGTGACGACGACGAACATCACCGAAGTGAGCCCATCGATCCTCATGCCGAGCGGCAGCGCAAAGGACGCGCCAAAGGGGAACCATCGGACCGCACTGTCGACCAGCGGGCCGTTGCCGCCCCAGTAGTTCGTGAAGAGCATCACGTACGAAAGGACCGCCGCGATCCCCATGCCGAAGATCCCGATCTCGGCGCCACCCTTCGGCAAACGCTTGCCGACGAGCGTGATCAGGATCACCGCGACCGCCGGGATGGCCGGGATCAGCCACGCGTGATGCGCGACCCAGCCCGGCGTCTTGACGGCTTCTTCTGCGACCGCGACGAGCGCTACCACTTGAGGAGATCCACCTCATCGACATTGATCGATTTCCGGTTGCGGAAGATGAGCAACACGATCGCAAGCCCGACACCGACCTCGGCGGCCGCGATAGTGATGATGAACAGAGCGAAGATCTGACCTGCGTTCGCGGCATCTTTGAACCACGCGTTGAAGGCGATGAGATTGATGTTCACGGAGTTCAGCATCAGCTCGATGGACATCAATACGAGGACGGCGTTCCGGCGCGCGAGGACTCCGTATACCCCGACGCTGAACAAGAACGCGCCGAGCGTCAGCACCCACGCAAGACTCACCGAAGCTCCCCCTAATCCTTCTTGGCCAGAACGATCGCGCCGACCAGCGCGCCCAGCAGCAGAACCGAGACCAGCTCGAACGGCAAGATATAGCCGCTGAACAACGCCGAGCCGAGATCCTTCGTGCGACCGATCACGGTGTCGAGCGGGATCCTCGCGTTCCCGAACGCGTTCCACACCAGATACGTCAACATGGCGAATACACCGGCAGATGTCACGAGTGCGATGAGCCGCTTTTCGTTATCGACCGCCGTGCGCCCGATCGGTGCTTGCGTCAGCATGAGCCCGAACAGCAAGAGCACTACGACCGCGCCGACGTAGATGAGGATCTGCGTCCATGCGATGAATTCGGAGCCGAGGATGAGGAAGATAGCGCCGATCCCGCCCAGCACGACGACTAGGAACAATGCTGCGCGCACGACGTTCCGAACGAGGACGACGGCGACGGCTGCGAGCGCGGCAAACGCTCCGAATATCGCGACGAAGACCGGCGCCGCCCTCCTCCCTGGGTCTTCCGTCGCTTGATGACCCATGCCTTTTTCGCGAGCGCGCGCGCCTCACGGTCGCTCTTGCCTTCCGAGATGGCCTTGTCGTAGGTCTCTTGATCGATCTGCGGCGGTGGCTCGTCGTGACGCACCGACGGCGCCACGGACTTCGGGACGCCTTCGGATTGCAGGGTCGGTCCTCCCGCGTCCGTCGCGCTGTCGGGGGCAGGACCGGTCTCCGAGGGGGCCGCGGCCGGAGGAGCCGGAGACTCCGCGGGGGCCGCCGCCGGAGCGGTTGCCATCGCCGTGTAGACCTTCGCTTCCGCGGCCTCTTCGGCGGGTGGCTCGGCCCCTGCGTCGAGCGGCGGCGGCGCAGGGACGAGCGCCATCCATTCCCCGAGCGTGTCCATCTCGTGGGTCAGCTCGACGATCGAATCCGTCGAATATTCGAAATGCGGAGACCAGAACAATGCATCGAAGGGGCAGACCTCGACACAGATCCCGCAGTACATGCAGAGCGCGAAGTCGATCGCGAAGCGGTCCAGAACATTGCGAGTCCGCGGGCGCGCGCCGGGTGTCTTCGGTGGCATCTGCGCCTTGTGGCTATCGATGTAGATGCACCAGTCGGGACACTCGCGCGAACAGAGCATGCAGATCGTGCAATTCTCTTCCTTGAGCGCGATGATGCCTCGCGTGCGCGGCGGAAGGTCGGGTTTCACGTGCGGATACTGCTGCGTCACCGCGCGTTTGGTCATCGTCTTCATCGTGACGGACAGGCCTTTGGCCAATCCGTAGACGGCGCCGAGCCCTTTCACGCCGGCGATCCTCTGCTCGAGCGCGCGCATCTTCTCCTGGCGTTCTTCTTTCGACGGGAAGCGGCGTTTCTTCGTTGGGGCGACCGTCATCAGAACACCACCTTGAAGATGCCGGTCAGCAAGATCTGGAGCAGTGCGAGCGGGATCAGATACTTCCAGGCCATCTTTTGGAGCTGGTCCTCGCGCAGACGTGGGTACGTCGCGCGCAGCCAGATGACGAAGAACGACAGGATGCCGACCTTCGCGAGCGTCCAGAGCGGTCCGGGGATCCCGGGGATCAAGAAGTTGTGCCACCCGCCCAGATACAGGACGGTCGCGATCGCAGAGAGCGAGATGATCCCTGCGTATTCCGCGAGCAAGAACAGCGCGAAGCGGATCCCCGTGTATTCGGTCATGTGGCCGAAGATGATCTCGGAATCGGCGATCGGCATGTCGAACGGCGGGCGTGACAGCTCGGCGAGCGACGCGATGAGGAAGATGACGAACCCGCCTATCTGTGGGAAGAGGTACCACAGGTGTTGTTGCTGCGCTCCGATCGTAACGAGTGAAACCGATCCGGCTTGCATCGCAACAGACGAGGCGGCAAGTACCAGCGGCAGCTCGTAGGCGATCAATTGCGCCGCGCCGCGCATCGCGCCGATCAGGGCGAACTTGTTCGCGCTCGACCAACCTGCCATCAACATCCCGATCACGCTGATCGCCGTGATCGCCAGCGCGAAGAACAATCCGAGGTCGAGGTTCTCACCCCAGAAACCTGCGTTCGGATGGCCTCCCGGTCCCGGCCCGAACGGCAGAACGAGGAACACGAGGATCACGGGAACGAGCACGACGCCCGGCGCGATCGAGAAGATCCAACGGTCGGCTGCGGACGGGATGATGTCTTCCTTCTGGATGAACTTCACGCCGTCTGCGACGAGCTGCGCCCAGCCGTGATACCGCCCGGCCTCCATCGGACCGAGACGTGCCTGCATGTGCGCGAGGGTCTTGTGCTCGACGTAGCCGATCACGAGCGGCGCGGTCAGGAAGAAGAGGAAGATCGCAGCAAGCTTGAATACCAGCACGACCCACGGATTGCTGAAGAAGTACTCGAAGATCATCGGTCGACGTCCCCGACGACGAAGAACACAGACCCGAGCACCGCGATCAGGTCCGGCAACAAGATGCCTTTCAGCAGGTACGGGATCATCGAGACGTTATGGAAGCTCGGCGTGCGCATCTTCAGACGCCACGGTTCCTTCCCCCCGCGCGACACGAGGTAGTAACCGGTCTCGCCGAGGGAGTTCTCCGTGCGAACGTAGGTCCAGCCTTCGGGCGGTTTGATGTTCTTAGGCATCTTCCCCGGCATCGTCGGACCCGCGGGCATCTTGTCGTGGATCTGCTCGATGATGTTCAGGGACTGCTCGATGCGCTTGTAGAGAACGACGAAGCGATCGAACGAGTCACCGTTCTCGCCGACCGGAACCTCGAACGACACCTGGTCGTACTTCAGGTACGGCTCGGTCAGACGCGAATCTTCACCGATGCCGGAGGCATGCAGGATGGGCCCCGAAACGCCGTACGATTTCGCGATCTCACCCGGCAGCACGCCGATACCCACAGTGCGCTTGCGGAAGATCTCGTTGCCGATCAACAAGCCGTCGTAGTCGAGCAACCGGTTCCGGATCTTCGTCACGAGTGCGGCGCTCTTCTTCATGAAGCCGGCCGGCAAGTCTTCCTTCAACCCACCGACCCGGTTGTACGTGAAGTGCAGGCGCGCGCCCGTCGCCATCTCCATCATCGCCTGGATCTCTTCGCGCTCGCGGAAGGCGTAGAACATCGGCGTCATCGCGCCGAGCTCGAGGCCGTACGACCCGAGGAACATCAGATGGTTGAGGATGCGGTTCCATTCCGACATCAGCATGCGGATCCACTGCGCGCGCTCGGGCACCTCGAGATCCATCAGCTTCTCGACGGCGAGCACGACGCCGAGCTCGTTGCCGAACGCCGAGAGCCAGTCGTGACGATTGGAAAGCGCGATGATCTGGCGGTAATCGCGCACCTCGGCCAGCTTGTCGAACGCGCGGTGCATGTATCCGATAACCGGCGTCGCGCTGCTGATCCGCTCCCCGTCGAGCGTCAGCACCACACGCAAGACACCGTGCGTCGATGGGTGCTGGGGCCCGATCGACAGCGTCATCTCCTGCGTAGGGAGCTCTTGGTCCCCCGCGATGAGGACCTGAACGCCTTCGCCCGGACCGCCCGGGTACATCCCGGCTTGGCGCAGCTCCGTGGGCGTCTGCGACATCAGGCCGGCTCCTTCTCGCCGGGCCATTCCTTCGCTTCCCGGGTCATCAACAAGAAGTCCTTGCGCAACGGGAAGCCTTCGAACTCGACGGGAAGAAGCAACTTCACGAGGTTCGGGTGCCCGTCGAAGTCGACACCGAACAGCTCCCACGTCTCACGTTCGCACCAGTTCGCGCCGAGCCAGATATCCGAGAGCGTCGGAAGCCGCGGGTTGTCGCGCGACACGAGCGTCTTCAGGTTCACGTGATGCTGGCGGCGAACCGAGTACACGTGCAGCACGATCTCGAAGCCTTGCTCCTCGAGATCCGTCGCGGTGAGGAACGTTATGAAGTCGAAGTGACAGAGGCCGCAATCGTGGACATGCTGCGCGACCTGCTTCCAGTTCTGCGAGGCGACGTGGATCGCCGTCTCACCATGGACGACGTCGGTGCGCTCGACGACCCCGGTCGCTTGCTCGAGATGGGATGCCAGCTCGGCGGGATTCATTCGTCTCTGATCGCGGTGTCGTAGATCGAGCCGCCGCCGACGACGATCGGCGCGGAGTGATGCATGACCGGCTCTGGCTCGACCGCATCCGCGCGCTCGAACCGTTGCTTCAAGGACTCCTCACCGATCCGCTTCTGCAGGAGCAGGATCCCTTCGAGCAGTGCCTCGGGACGCGGCGGGCAGCCGGGCACGTAGACGTCGACCGGCACGATCTGATCGACGCCTTTCGTCACGGAGTAGGAGTCCCAGAACGGCCCCCCGCAGTTCGAGCACGACCCGAAGCTGATGACGTACTTCGGCTCTGGGATCTGTTCGTACACGCGTTTGAGGGCCGGCGCCATCTTGTCCGTGAGCGTCCCTGCGACCACGAGCATGTCTGCCTGGCGGGGTCCGTGAGCGACCGGGATCACGCCGAGCCGGATGAAGTCGTGGCGGCTCGTCGACGCGGCGATCAATTCGATGGCGCAACAGGCGAGACCGAAGTTCATGACCCACAGCGAGTACTTCCGGCCCCAGTTGAGGATGAACTTCGCAGGCTTCGGGAAATCGACCTTCTCTGTTAGACCCACTCGAGCACCTTCTTCTTCCACGCGTACAGCAACCCGACGGCGAGGATGGCGATGAAAGCGATCATCTCGCCGAGCACGAGTCCCGCCTTGCGGAAGTGCTCGAAGATCGTGGCGAAGGGAAACACGAAGACGCTCTCTACGTCGAAGATCACGAACAGGAACGCGAAGATGTAATACCGGATCTGGGTCTGGCTCCAGCCTTCACCGACGGGATCGACCCCGCACTCGTATGTCGTGTACTTCTCGGGACGGGGCTTCCGGGGACGCATCAACCGGTTCGCACCGAAACCGACGGCGACGAACCCGATGCCTACAAGAGCCAAGATGCCGAGCGTGCCGTACTGCCAGTAGTACGCCGTCACCGAGATGCCGCCCCCATCACGGACAGTTTCAATCTCCGGAGCGTGCGCTCGTGAAAACGCTCACAACCCGGACCGCGCGGGATTCTAACGCGGGGTTCGGGCGGTGGCGAAGCGGCGGAAACGCGAGATCGAGGCGCGCGCGGCTCGACGGAGCGGAGCCGGCAACTTCCGTGCGACCCGGCGAAGCGCGCCCCGGTTGGCCGCCGGTCTCGGCACCGCCCGGATGCGCCACTCCCCGGCGTCGATCGGGCCGGCTCCGGCGCGCGCGCATAGCCAGATCCGCTCTCCCCGTTCCAGGCCGAGCCGGCGCAGCGCGCGCTCGGAGAGGGCCTGTGCCGGCCGGACAACGGTCGCGGTCAAACCATTGCCGGCGAGCCGCTCTTCGAAGTCGTCGCCGTACCACCGAACATGGTCGTGTTGGCCGAAGCGGATCGCGCGCGCCTCGGGTGGCAGCGACGGATCCTCGTCCGTCGGGACGCCGTCCTTACGCGGGACCTGCACGAACGCGATGCCGCCGGGCCGCAGCACGCGCGCGAGCTCGGCGATCGCGGAAGCGTCGTCCGGAACGTGCTCGAGCACGTGGTAGCAGATGATCGAGTCGAAGATGCCGCCGGCGAAACAAGCTTTCGTCAGATCGCACCGAACGCTGGCTCCGGGCATGAGGAGATCCGTCGAGACGTACCGCGCGTTCGTCTGGAGCCAGCGCTTGATGCCCGCTTGCGGTGCGACGTCGAGGACGCGCTCGCCGATGCGATCCGGGTGCGCCCTCAAAAGCAGCATGAGCAACCGGTGTCGCTCGAGCGACTCGCAATGGCCGCAGCGCGCGTTGGGCCGTCCGCCGGGACCGGCGAGGAACGACGGCGACGATTTCTCACAGACAGAGCAATAGACGTTGTTGTTCCGTCGCACCCGGCCCCTCTCGATCCGGGCCATGATACGAAGGACTACGCCGTGCGCAGCCTGACCGCGTCGAAGGTTGCGGAGCCAGCCTGGCCGGCAACGACGACGACGACGTCCACGCTCGAGAACGACTTCGGGGCGGCGAAGCTTCGCTCGACGACCGTCCAGGGATGGGGCGCGCGATCTCCCGTGATCGGGATGGACGTTGCGGTTCCGTCCGTGTCGTGAAGGATCAACCGCACGCCGATCATGCCCCCGTTGGGGTTCGTCCCGGACGTACGCGTCGCGAACGAAACGATGAAGCGCTGTCCCTTTCCGCCGGGGACTGCCAGATGCTGCGCCGCGGTCTTCGTCCCCCCGGCGAGGGTCAGGCTGGTCGACGCGTCGTACGTGAGGCTCGACACCAAGCCATCGGAGGAGCCGAAGCCGGCAGGCGCCCACGGCGCGAGGGTTCCCTCGAACGACGGGTTCGCGGACCAGGTACGCGTGAGCCGCACGTCGTCGAACAGCGCGGTCCCCGCCTGCTGCGCGTACTCGACCGTCACCGTCGCCGACGTCCACGGCTTGAGCGCGTAGACGACACGCTCGCCGTAGGTCCAGTCGTGCGTGTCCTTCCCGAAGTCGAGCGAGGATATGGTCGAAGTGCCGTCTGAGTGATGCATCGCTATCGTCACACGGTTGGGACCACCGTTCGCATCAGCACCGTTCGTTCGATCGAACGCGCTCAGCACGAAGCGCTCTCCACGGTTCGCCGCGAAGTGCACCGTTTGCGTGAGCGTCTTGGAGGCCGTCGTCCCATTCAACAGGAGCGCGCGCGAGCCGTCTCGCTTGTCGAGGGGCGTCACGCCATCGCCCGACGAGAGGCCCGATACCGTCCACCCCGTGTACGCGTGCTCGAACGATCCGTTGACGACGGGCGTCTCGACGAGCCGCACAGCGTCGAAGTAGGTCTCGCCGGTCTGATTCACGAACCGCGCGGCGACCGCGATGCTCGAAAGCGGCTTCGCCGCCGTCACGAACGAGGTTTCTGCATACGTCCATGCGTGCTGCGCGCGCGGGAAGGCAACGCCCGCGACGCTCACCGAGCCGTCGGCGTAGGTCGCGGTCGCGACGACGTCGACCGGGCCTCCCGAGCTCGCCGTCGATGCCGACCGGTTCCAGGCGCCGAGCGTGAATGCCCGGGCGGCGCCGCCGCCGAACGCAACCGTCTGCGTCACGGTTTTCGATCCGCCCCCGGTGAGGCGGAACGAGCGAACCCCGTCGCGCGCGTCCGCCTTGGAGTAGCCATCGCCGGTCGCGAGGTTGCCTCCGTGCCATGCGAGGGGGTTCTCGAAGGAGCCGTTCGTCAACGTGTCGGGAGCTTCACCGATCCACGGAGTGAGTACCTGCACGTTGACTCCGAAGGTGAGCCCCATGTCCGATATCCCGTCGGCCACCATCACGAACCGCTGCGTGTACACACCCGGCGCCACCGTTGCGGCGTCGAGCGGGATGCGGAACTCGGCGACCTGGCCGGGCAGCACGGTCTTGCTCGCCGGTGCACTGACGTTCGAGGCGACGCCCGTCACGCGGCTCGACGAGATCCAGGATGACGCGCGGAACCGAGATGCCGATGGGACCGCAACGCGAACCGGACCGCCGACGGGCCATGCAGCGGTTCCCGTGTTCTTCACGCGCGCGATGGCAGTCGTCGCGTCGCCGGCCATGACCGAGACCGACGACGGAAGGCTCGACGTTTCGCCTCGCCAGTACTGAGGCGCGAACCAGTTCGAGCGGACGCCGTTCGCGCGCGCGGGCCACGCGAACGGATCCATGAAACCCCATCCACTTACCGTGACCGTAGCCGCGGTGCCGACGATGTTCATGCTGGTGACGCGTCCGCCCCAGTCGCCGTGACCGTTCCGTTGCGTAACGGTCAGATCGACGAGCCGTCCGATCGACGGCCATGCCGCTTCGATGTCCGACGCGTGCAGCGTCGACGTCCAGTCGTGCACAGGGCTCGCCGAGTCACCTGCATCGGGCACGGCTTGCTCGTACGCCACCGTGCCCGGCGCGCTGTACCCACCCGTTGACGACGAGTATTCGGCGAGGATCGGCTTCCCGCCGTACGTGAGGATGACTCCCCGCGTCGCGTCGACCGCGGCGTTCGAGGACGGCGCTTCGAGGTAGGTGATGCTCCCTGAGACGCTCGACTTGTATCCGAACCCGCCGAAGACCTGGCACGAGGTGGTCGCGCAGATGTCGAACATCGTTCCGGCCGCGCGCGCGGCATCCTTCTTGTACGCGGCGTACGTGCGCGACGCGACCGCTTGCGCTTTCAGCTCTTCGGCGGGCCACGACGACGGAGACTCGCGCGGAACGACTTCGTAGGAGTATTGCTCGAGCGTCGGCTCGTCGATCGATCGCATCCCGTCGGCAGACGAGTAGCGCGCGATGATCTTGCCTCGGTAGTACCGCACCGTGCCCGAGTTGAAGACGAGCTGCAGCATCTGCGATCCGGGTGAGAAAACGATGTAGTACGCGCTGGTGCCGACCAGCGTCCACGGCCCGTTCCACGCAGCTGCTCTCTGCAGGTTGTACTTCGAGCCGTCGTAGGTCACGCGCATGAACGGAGATGCGCTCGACGACGTCGCAGCCGCGGCGCCGTTCGACCACGCTGCGGTGAACGGCTGGTCTGCGGTGACGACGGTGTCGTTCGAACGCTCGACGAGCACCCGGATCGTTTCCGCCGCGCGCGTCGCGACCGTCACGTTGGAGTAGTAGTGCGTGACGATGTCACGCCAGGTTGAACCGGCATCCGCCATGCCCTTCGCGCCCCACTGGCCCATCCCCCGGCCGTGGCCCCAGCCATGTCCCGGCACGAGGATGGTGGCCGATTCGGGCAGCGGCACCGCGGTCGCTGCGCGCGCGGACGGCAGGATACCCGTCAGCAACATCACTGCGACGACGACGAAGATACGACGCGGCAAAAGCCCCTCCCCAGGGGTTCCCCTCGACAGATCGGGCCGGATGGGCCCTCGTGACTGACTTCGGCCGCGGCCGGACGGCGCTTAAGGGACAGGTGTGCGCGCGTTCACCAACAGATGACACCTGTGACAGCCAGCCTGGGATGAAGCGGACATACCGCCCGCCGGATCAGGTGTTGTTCGCGCCCGTCCGCTGGATGAGGTCCGCGGTCGCGATCAGGGAGTCGGTGCTCGTGCCGGCGTCTCGCCACCATCCATCGAGGAAGTGGTGCTTGAGCGTTCCGGCTCGGACGTAGTGGTTGTTCACGTCCGTGATCTCGTACTCGCCGCGCGCGCTCGGCTGCAGGTTCGCGATGACGTCGAAAACCGAGGAGTCGTACATGTAGATGCCCGTCACGGCGTAACGGCTCGGCGCCGGGCCCGGCGCGAGGATCCCCGGCTTCTCGATGATCTCGACGATCGCGCCCGTGTCGTCGAAGCGCGGGACACCGAACCGCTCCGGATCGTCCACTTCCTTCAGGACGATCGCCGCTGCACCGTGCGGCTCCTTCTCGAACTGTTGCACCGGTTCGATGATGTTGCGTTCGATGATGTTGTCACCCAGCACGACGACGAACTTCTCATCCGGATGGATGAAAGAATGCGCAAGGCCGACGGCTTGGGCGATCCCGCCTGCAGCCGTCTGCACGCGGTACGTGATCTCGAGGTCGAACAGCTGATCGTCTCCGTCGCGCGTCGCGAGGCAACCATCCCCGAGGAGGTCGATGAAATCTCCTGCGTGACGCTGGCCCGTGACGATCATGACTTCGCGTACGCCGGCAAGCTCGAGCATCTTGAGCGGATAGAAGATCATCGGGTACGCACCGGCCGGCAGCAGGTGCTTGTTCGTGATGCGCGTCAGCTCGCCGAGGCGGGTCGCTTCACCGCCTGCGCAGACGACCCCTTTCACGCGTGCTCCTTCAACGGCCGCCACCAGTCTTCCCGCGCGCGGTACCACTCGATCGTATCGGCGAGCCGCTCTTCGACGGTGTGCGCCGGGGCCCAGCCGAGCGCGCGGATCTTGCTCGAGTCGACCGCATATCGGAAGTCGTGCCCCGGCCGGTCGGGGACGGGCTCGATCATCGCGTCATCGAGATCGAACGCCGCGCAGATCGCTCGCGCGAGCTCGATGTTCGGAAGCTGCGCGTCGGCGCCGATGTTGTAGATCTCGCCGGGCGTCCCCCGCTGGGTGAGCAGGTGGATCGCGGCGCAATGATCGGTGACGTACAGCCAATCGCGCTCGTTCTTGCCGTCTCCGTACAGCGGGATCTTCTTCCCCGCCAAGAGGTTCGTAACGAACAGCGGTATCGCCTTCTCGGGGAATTGATACGGGCCGTAGTTGTTCGTACACCGACTGATGATCACGTTGAACCCGTAGGTGACGCCGTACGCTTGCACCAGCAGATCCGCACCCGCTTTCGAGGCGGAATACGGAGACGAGGGCCGCAGCGGGTCGTCCTCGCGCGCGAAACCCGTTTCGATGGATCCATACACCTCGTCCGTCGACACGTGCAGGAATCGCTCGATCCCGGCAGTGCGCGCGGCATCGAGCAAGACATTCGTTCCCCCGATATTCGTCTCGAGGAAGACGGCGGGACCGGTGATCGACCGATCGACGTGCGTTTCTGCCGCGAAATTGACTACGACGTCGTGATCGCAGATGAGCTCGCTCACGAACGCCGCGTCCCGGATATCCCCGTGCACGAACGTGTGACCATCGAAGCGATCGAGCTCGTCGACCGTCGCGCGAATGCCTGCGTACGTGAGCAGATCGAGATTGGTGACGCGCGCGCCCGGCTCGTTCTCGAATAGGTATCGAACGAAGTTGGACCCGATGAATCCGGCGCCGCCGGTAACGAGATAACGGCGGCTCATCGATCTGCGCAACGAGTCGTCACGGCCGACTACCTTATCAGTCTCGGCTTCTTCGCATGCCTTCGTCTTTGACCCTATGATGACCCGCGACATCGTCATCCGCGGGAGCGAACCGCGGGCTCCGGCCCGAAGGAGTCACCATTGAGCAACGGCGGCGACGCGCCGCGCGATCACCTCGAAGCGCTGCGGTTCGAGATCCGATCGCTGACGTCGAAGCTCCTGACGGCCGAGCATAAGGTCCGTGTCCTCGAGGCACAGAGCGAACAGCTGAAGCGTAAGTACGACGGTCTCCAAAGTCGCCGCGTAGTCCGTTATGGCCTTACGGCCTCGCGCGCTGTGAAACCCGTGTTGCGGCCCTTCTACCGGCTCTACAAGAAGGCCACGAAGCGGCGCACGAAGATCCGTCCCTACCAAGGTGCCGGAACGTACCGTCTGCGTCCGGCACCCGAGCCACCCCCACAACGAACCGAGATGGAGCTCGTCGAAAACATCCGTGCGTTGCGGCCGAACACGTGGCCGGCGGAAGGGCCGCTCGTTTCGATCATCGTCCTTACGCGCGACGGCCGCCATCACATGGAGCGACTGCTCGGTGGGTTACGTGATCGCACGGCGTACCGCTCGTTCGAGCTGATCGTGGTCGACAACGGCTCGACGGATGGAACGGCCGAGCTTCTCGCAGCCGATCATGGCTTCCCGATCACGGTCATCCGCAACGAGCACAACGCCACGTTCTCCGACGGGAACAACCAAGGTGTCGACGCCGCGCGGGGCGACCTCATCTTGTTGCTCAACAATGATGTCGATCCGATCAACGAGGGTTGGCTCGGAGCGATGGTGGCTTCGTTCTCCGAGGAACCCGCACCGGCCGCCGTGGGTGCGTTGTTGATCTACCCGGGCCGGCCGAAAGAGCTCGATCTGAGGGGTGACACGACCTACCCAGATCTCAGCGTCCAGCATCGAGGCATCGGGTTCACGCTCGCCGAAGGTGTGCGCGCGGTGAACCTCGGGGGCGGGGCGGATCCGGTCCCTCCGACGCTGGCGCGCTCGCGCTCGGCGCCGGCGGTGACGGCTGCGTGCCTGATGGTGCTCGCGTCGACGTATCGCGACGTCGGCGGCCTCACCACCGGCTACGTGTACGGAACGGAAGACGTCGATCTCTGCGTCAAGCTGCGCGCGCGCGGCGGGGAGATCTCCGTCTGCGGCCAAGCTGCCCTGTTCCATCACGAGCTCGGTACGCAGAAGACCGTCGAGCGCGAGGAAAAACGCGACAACCGTCTCGCGAACAGGCGCCTTTTCGCCGAGCGATGGGGCGCCGCACTTACGCGCTCGATCTTGGTCGACCGGCTCCACGCGAACGGCCGGTGGACGGCCGATTCGATCCGCACGGTCGCGATCACACTGACGAAGGATGACCCGGAAGCCGGGTGGGGCGACTGGCACACGGCACACGAGCTCGGCGACGCGCTGTCGGCGCAAGGATGGCACGTCATCTACATCGAGGCGTTCCAAGAGCGGTGGTATTCGCTGCCGACGGACCTCGACATGATCATCGTCCTGCTCGATCGCTTCGACATCCGGCGCGCGCCGCGCGGGGCATTCACGATCGCGTGGATCCGCAACTGGCTCGACCGTTGGATGGCGGCGCCGTGGATCAACGATTTCGATCTCATCGTCACATCGAGCCACGTCGCGGCGAACGACGTGCGCGAGCAGACGCGTCACGAGCCGGTCGTCCTGCCGCTCTGCACCAACCCGGTTCGGTTCCGGCAGCTGCCTCCGAAGCCCGGTCTCGCGTGCGATTACACCTTCACCGGCAACAACTGGGGACACGGGCGGAAGTTCCTCGAGCTGCTCGACGTGCGACCGGAGGAGACCTTCTATCTCTTCGGGAGAGGATGGGACGGCGCCGGCGAGCTCGCACCGTACGTTCGGGGCTACCTCGAGTATTGGCGTCTGCCCGAGCTCTACAGCTCGGCGAAGATCGTCATCGACGACACGGCCGCCCCGACGCGTCCATACGGCTTCTTGAACCTCCGCGTCTTCGAGGCGATCGCGAGCGGCGCGCTGGTCGTAACCGACAACGTGATCGGGTCCCAGGAAGTATTCGACGGCCTATTGCCGACGTATTCGTCGGCGGCGGACCTCCGCGAGCAGCTCGATCGATATCTCGGGGACGAGGAGCTGCGGCTGAAGACGGTCGAGACTCTGCGAGAGATCGTGATGCAGCGACACACCTACGAGCATCGCGCGACGCAGTTCGTCGAAGCCGCCGAGAAGCAGATGCAACGGCCCAGGGTCGCGCTCAAGATCGGCCCTCCCGACCACAAGGTCGCGGAACAGTGGGGGGACACGCACTTCGCGCGCCAGTTCGCGCGCGCCTTGCGAGATGTCGGATACCCGACCGAGATCCACATCCTGCCGGAGTGGGACGGCGAGCACGAGCAAGCGGTGGATGTCGTCGTGCATCTGCGCGGGTTGTCGACGTACGTGACGAAGCCGGGTCACCTCAACGTCCTGTGGATCATCAGCCATCCCGAAGACGTGGATCCGAAGGAATGCGAGATGTTCGATGTCGTGTTCGTCGCGTCGAGCCGATTCGCCGACGAGCTGCGCGCGAAGGTGAACGTGCCCGTTCACGTCATGCATCAAGCGACCGATACAACGCGCTTCAGGCCTGTCGAGCCCGACCGCGATCTCGCCGCTGAGGTGCTCTTCGTCGGCAACTCGCGTGGACAACGGCGGCCCGCGGTCGATTGGGCGATCGCCGCGGAAGCGCCGATCACGGTGTACGGCTCGGCGTGGGACGATCTCATCCCGAAGCGCTACGTGAAGGACACGTACTTCCCGAACGAGATGCTCGCCACGTTGTATTCGTCGGCCGACATCCTCCTGAACGATCACTGGCCCGACATGCGCGACGCCGGGATCATCTCGAACCGCATCTTCGACGCGCTGGCGTGCGGCACGTTCGTGCTATCCGACTCGGTCGTCGGGATCGAAGAGATCTTCGGCGAAGCCGTCCCCGTCTTCCGTGACGAAGATGAGTTCCGCGCGATGCTCGACAAGTACCGGGCGGACCCGAAGGAACGGCGCCGGCTCGCGACGCTCGGCATGGAGATCGTGCGCCGCGGTCATTCGTTCGACGCGCGCGCGCGCCAGTTCCAGGAGATCGTGGGACCGCTGCTCGCGAAGCGCGCACTGACGATCGAAGAGATGCCGGCGAAGGACGCGCGCGCTCAGATCTGACGGCGCCGGTCGAGCACGGCGAGTGCCACGAGCGCGAGCAACCCGAGGATCGCAAGCGCCAGACCTTTCGCGAGCCACGCCGGGTGGTATGTGAACTCGACGATGTGATCGCCCGGTGTCAGCGCTACACCGCGCAGCGCGTGATCTGTAACAAGGATCGGAGCGGCATTGCCGTCGACGCGCGCGCGCCAGCCCGGGTACCACGAATCGCTCAACACGAGCACGGCTGCTTTCGTCGGCGCGGTGTGGACCGTCACCCGCTCAGGCTCGTAGCGAGTGATCGTCGCAGGCTCCGAGCTGCACGGGCCGCTCGGCGAGCCGAGCGCGCGCGCGTCCGGGGAATCGTCGATGTAGGCAGTCGTCCGAAGATCATCCGTCGTCGCTCTTGCGATCAGCGCGAGCGCCTCGCCGGACGATGCGACGTTCCAGCAGGTCGTGGTGAACACCGGCGGGAACGCAGATTTCCGTTCCATGATGTACGGGCCCTGGTCGAACACCGTCGCGCCGACAGCCGGCTCGGGCTGGGACGAAACCGCATAGCGCGCGCCGAGGAGATCCAGGACCGGCGACGACATCGCACTCTTGGTGAACCGGCCGATCAGGTTGAGATCGCGCGCCTGCTTCAGCTGGTTCTGTGCCACGTCGATCAGCTCGACGTAGTTACGAAGGATGAACGTGTCAGAACCGCCGATCCCGTACATGCGGTACATCAGCGGTGAGTTCCGCTGGAACCAGTCCTTGCCGAGGGTCAGGAACCGCGAGCGATCTTTGGTCAGCGCTTGCATCGCCGCGATCGGGGGCGTCACGGGGTACGGGTTCCCCGTCGTTTCGAACGGGTGGTAGCGGAAGCCATACGCCCATAGGTCTCCTGCGATGAGCAGAACGATCACCGCTGCAGCGAGACCGCGCCGTTTCGTCGCGATGATCAGGACCACGATCGCAGCGGCGAGCGCGAACGCCGCAGCCCGAACCGCGCGCTGCACGACGTAGCCGGTCGTCAGCGGATCGCGGATCCCGCCGACCTCGATCGCGAGCAGCGCAAGCCCCGCGGCCGCAACGCACGACCCGGCGAGCCACAGGCGCGCGCGCCGCTCTGCCCTCATGAACGCGTCGATCCCGAGCGCCGCGAGCGCCGCGATCGACGTATCGACGAGGAAGATCATGCGCGACGGTTGTCGCGTCTGGTCGTACTTCGGCAGCAGGTAGAAAAGGCGGTACACCGGCGTCCCCCACGCCGCGAGCGCGCCGACCACGGCGACGATGAGGAAGCCGAGCGTCCATCGATCGCGCCGGCGCGCCACCGCGAACGCGCCGAGCGAGAGCGAGATGATCCCGGCGTACATCCCTGCCTCGGTCGAGTTCGAGTGACCCGTGTAGTTCGAGTCGACGATGCTGCCGAAGCGTTCGGGCACGAGCAGGGCGCTCACCTGGCCGGCGGGGAACGTTCCGCGCACGACGGCGTCGTATGGCTCGAAGGAACGAACGATCCGGTTCGAGAACTCGCCGGTCGCGAGGATCTGCGGGGCAGCGAGCAATCCGGCGACGGCGACCGATCCTGCGAGCGTCAGCCCGATGATCGCGGCTCGACGAGCCGCCGCGCGCGCAGCGTCCTTGCGCAGGAACTCCGCCGCAGCCGCGAGCACGGTCCAGATCAGCGCGGCCGTCCACACGTACAGCGCAACCTGCGCATGCCCGGCG
This sequence comes from Actinomycetota bacterium, assembly GCA_046263075.1. Lineage (GTDB taxonomy): Bacteria > Actinomycetota > AC-67 > AC-67 > AC-67 > JBHELL01. Next base: position 17,029 of record JBHELL010000091.1, read on the forward strand.
AGAAGGCTGAGCGCCAAGCACGAGCCCGCGATCGCGATGCCTTTCCATCGTCTGTCGTGGAATGCGACCTCGAGGCCGCCGAAGACACCGGGCAACCACATCCCGGAGCCGAACAGCGTCACGTGCTCGCGCCACCCCAGCATGAAACCTGAAAACGTAAATATCGCAGCACCGGCTACGGCTGCGTACGGATGCAGCTTGATCACGCGGAAGAACCAGTACGCGAGCAACAACGCACCGAGCGCGCTCAACGCTTGGATCGTCTCGTTGACGCGCAGGGTGTGGCCGAGCGAGAACAGCCAGTTCGGCGGATACTCGAACGCGGTCTGCGAATTCGCAGCGAACGGTGTTCCGGAGAACCGGTACGGATCCCACGTCGCAACGTGCCCGTGCGCGAGCCTGCTACCGAAGTAGGACTCCCACGGGTAGTAGAGGTTGAGCACGTCGGTTTCGAGGCCGTTGATCGCAGGCTCGCCGCCGACGTAGTACGCGGTCGGAGGGATCGTGCGCGAGAAGTCCATCGGGAACGGGACGCGCCCGAAGAAGATCGGCCACCAGAATGCGAGCCAGATCCCGAGCAGGATCGCGATCGCGATCTTGACCGTACGCCGATCCGATAGTGCATCCGCCGCGCGCGCGCGCGGCTCGGCGATGCTGTCGTCGGTGACGCCGGCGCTCAGATCCGGCCTTCCGCGATGGCGTCTTGGATCCACGGGATCACTTCGGCGAGCATGTCGTCGAGCGACGTCTTCGCCTCGAATCCAAGCACGCGCTTCGCCTTCTCCGTCGCCGGGATCCGCTTCTGCACGTCGTACTCGAACGGATCGTCGGACACATAGCGGAAGGGAACATCCGGGCCCTTGATCATGTGCCAGATGCGCTCGGCGAGGTCGAGGACCGTCGTCGATTCCGCCGTCGAGATGTTGAAGTCGTCGTTGAGCGCATCCGGATGCTCCATCGCCGCGACGATCCCGGCCGCGATGTCCCCGCCGTAGGTGTAGTGACGGATCTGCTTGCCGTCGCCGAGGATGTGCAGCGGGTCCTGCCCCTTCACGACCTTCTGCACGAGGTCGGGGACCACGTGACTCATCGCGAGCTTCACGTTGCCGCTCAGGACGTCGATCTCCCCGAGCGCGCGCTGCTCGCCGATCCCGACGCAGTTGAACGGACGCACGATCGTGTACGGCAATCCGTACTGACGGTGCGCCGCGCGCGCGAAGTACTCGACGGCGAGCTTCTGGAACCCGTACGACGAAAGCGGCGGCGGGACCTGGAGCTCTTGGCCTTCGAAGGACGGCCAGGAGTCGGCCGACTCGAACACCATCGAGGAGCTGACGTACACGATCTTCTGGAGCCGTCCGGCGCGGAAGGCATCGATGGCGCCGTCGCACGTTGCAGCGATGATGCGCTCATTGGTCGCCAGCAGGTCGTATGCGTACGTGTGGAAGTAGGAGATACCGCCGATCATCGCCGCGCCGGCGATGACGTAGTCAGCCTCCGATGAAAGGTTCTTCATCAAGGCCACATCGCGCGCGTCCCCCTCGACGAGCGAATAGTTCGGGTTCGTGTCGTACGACTTGGCGACGCGGCCGTACTACGAGAAGTTGTCGAGCCCGACGACCGTGTATCCCTTCCGCAGGAGCTCTTCGACGACGTATCCACCGATGAATCCGGCGGCGCCGGTGACGAGGACGGTGCTCATGAACGCGCCTCCGATAGACGACGGGCGAGCTGGTCCGGGCGCAAGCGAGGTCCGAAGGCGAAGACGTACCAACGCAGGTAGTGCCGCAGCCATTTCGCGAGTTTGAAGTTGGACTCCCCTTCCGTTCGGTCGAGCCACACGGCGGGGATCTCTTTCACGGGAAGCCTGAGCCGGCGCGCTTTCGCGACGAGCTCGATGCCGATCTCGAAACCGGCGTCCGACTCGATGCCGGCATCGCGCATGAAGGACGCCGCGTAGGCCTTGAACGAGTTCGTCGGGTCGTGCGTGCCGACGCGCGCGAGCCAGTAGAGCGACAGGCCGGCCGTCCGGGACATAATCCGCTTCAGCAACGGGCCGCCGCGCTGCTCACCGCCGCGCATGTAGCGCGAGGCCGCGACGACCGCCGCTCCGCCCTCGACGAGCGACACCATCGGATCGATCTTCGTCACGTCGTCGGACCCATCCGCCATCGTGACGACGATGACTCCGGCGCGCGCCTGATCGATGCCGAAACGGATCGCGCGCGCAGGCCCGCGTCCGTAGGTGTTCAGCGTCGGAAGCACGCGCTGGTCCTTGCGCGCGTACCCTTCGGCGAACGCCGCGGTGGAGTCCTGCGGCGTGTCGTATACGACGAGCACCTCGCACGGCGACGTCACCGACGCGAGCAAGTGGTCGAGCGCGCCGATGATGCGCTCACCCTCGTTGTACGCAGGAACGACGATCGAAACGCGTGGCGTCATACGACGACGCCGTCTCCGAACAGGTTCCAGACGTCGGCGACGGGCTGACGGGGCTCGAGGTCCGCGTACACCGTGTGCGGCACCCCGACGACGAGCAGATCGCATTCGGCGAGCACCTTCTCGAGCGGCTCAAGCTCCGGATCGTCCGCCACGTACGGATCGGTGCACATGACGCGCGCAGCCTTGAACTTCAGGATGCGCTTGAGCTTGTAGCTGAGGCTCGACCGCCGGTCGTCGCAATCCGCCTTGAACGCCATCCCAAGGATGCCGACCGTCATCTTCGACAGGTCGAAGCGTTGCTCGAGCCGTGCGAGCACGTAGAGCGGCATACCTTCGTTCACCATCATCGCCGCGTGCCCGAGGTTGAACTGGTTGTTGTTGAACGCCGCGAGCTGCATCGTGTCCTTGAAGAGGCAGGGCCCGGCGGCGAAGCCTGCGCGCGGCAGGTCGGCGGCGCGGGGGTAGCCGTACGCGAGGGCGGCCCGGATCTTCTCGTAGTCGAGCCCGAAGTCGTTCGCCATCGTGTAAAGCTGGTTCGCCGTCGCCATCTTGATGTAGCGCCACGCGTTCGTATACAGCTTCGCCAGCTCCGCTTCCTCCGGCGACAAGAAAACGATCTCGGTCGTGAGGTTGCGGAAGAGCTTGGCCGCGCGTTCCTGTGCGTCTGTGGAGCGACCGGACACGAGCTGCGGCAGCTCGTACAGCTCCGTCAGGGCCTTCCCTTGCGCGATCCGCTCGGGACAGAATGCAACCTCGACGTCGAGTCCGAGACGCTTCACGAGGTTCTCGACGAGCGCGGTCACACCCGGATACAACGTGCTCCGCAGAACGAGGAGCTGGCCCGCGCTCATCAGCGGTGCGAGGTCCTCGACGACCAGTGGCACGCAATGCACGTCGGGATTGAGGTGCTCGTCGACCGGCGTGCCGATGACGACGATCACCGTTTCGGCTTCCGCGACGATCGAGGGATCCGCCGACGCGATCAGGTTCGTTCCGAGCACGCGCGGAAGAACCTCGTCGGCACCGGGCTCCCAGAATGGCATCGTTCCGCCGTTCAGCGTGTCGATCGCGCGCTGGTTCACGTCGTACAGAGCGACCCGCAACCCGCGATCGGCGAACGCGAGGCCGAGCGGCAACCCGACGCGGCCACACCCGCCGACGATCACAACATCGCGCGCGAAAGAGCGTTCGGTCATCGTTCCCCTCCTGGTGGCCCCGAAGGGTATCGCGACTGAGGACGAAGGGTTCGAGGCCGAGAAAGACTACATGGGTGTACCCGCGCGCGCGCGCCCCCACTCCACGATGACATCGGCGATGCGCTCTCCGGCCTTCCCGTCCCAAAGAGGCGGCCGGATCGCCGCCGGCCTCGGCGCAGCGATGGCCGCGCGGGCCTCACGTTCGAGCGCGCCTGGGTCGGTGCCGACGAGCGTGTTCGTCCCCATCGAGACCGTGATCGGTCGCTCGGTGTTCTCGCGGATCGTCAAGCACGGCACGCCGAGGACCGTGGTCTCCTCCTGGATCCCGCCCGAGTCCGTGAGCACGACGCGCGCATCCATCATCAGGCGGAGGAAGTCCACGTACCCGACCGGCTCGATCATCCGAACGGATCCGGCGTCCAAACCGTTCAGGGCGACCACCGCTGCGGTCCGCGGATGCACGGGGAACACGACGTCGACGAGCTCGCCCACCGACGACAGCGCGCGCAACAGCGCGCCGAGCCGCCGCGGCTCGTCGACGTTCGACGGCCGGTGCAACGTGACGAGCGCATACTTCTCCGCGTCGAGCCCGAGGTCGGTGAGGATCGACGAGTCGCGCGCGCGCGCGAGGTGGGTCTCGAGCGAATCGATCATGGTGTTGCCGACGAAGTGGATCTTCTCCTTGGCGACGCGCTCGGCGATGAGGTTCTCTTCGGCTTCCGGCGACGTCGTGAACAGCAGCTCGGAGATCTGGTCAGTCAATACGCGATTGATCTCCTCGGGCATAGAGCGGTCGAAGCTGCGCAAGCCGGCCTCCACGTGGGCGACCGGGATCATCAGCTTCGCGCTCGCGAGCGCAGCAGCGAGAGTGGAGTTGACGTCGCCGACAATGACCACGAGGTCGGGCGCGCGCGCGCGCAATACCGGCTCGATCGACTCAAGCACGCGCGCGGTCTGCTGCGCGTGCGTGCCGGACCCGACGCCGAGGTGCTCGTCGGGCTCCGGCAGGCGGAGATCGGCGAAGAACGCGGCAGACAAGCCTTCGTCATAGTGCTGGCCGGTATGCACCAAGACCGCCTCGACGCCGCGCGCTTCCAGCGCGCGCAACACAGGCGCGACCTTCATGAAGTTCGGACGAGCCGCCGCGACGATGAGCACCTTCACATCGCCGAGCCTACCCGAGCACTGCGCGCCTCAGGCAGCAGGTACAGTTACGCACATGCTCGAAGAAACGCTGCGAAAGCTCGACGACGGTACGTGGGAAGCCGCCGTCGTCGGCCTCGGATACGTGGGTCTTCCGCTTCTCGTGACGATGGCGCGCAAGGGTGTGTCCGTCATGGGCTTCGACGTGAAGCCCGACGTCGTCGCGTCGCTTTCGCGGGGCCGGTCGCACATCGACGACATCGGCGACGCGGACCTCGCAGAGGTATCTGCGCGGACGCGATTCACCTCCGACCCCTCGGAGCTGTCGCAGGCCGACGTGATCTTCATCTGCGTCCCGACGCCGCTCGCGGTTGGCAAGCTCCCGGACAACTCCTACATCGAGCGCGCCGCTCGCGACATCGCGTCGGCGATGCGACCCGGACAGATCGTGATCCTCGAGTCGACGACGTCGCCGGGAACGACGGACAACACGGTTCTGCCGATCCTCGGCAGCACCGGCTTCGCGGTCGATGAGGACTTCCTGCTCGCGTATTCACCCGAACGGGTCGACCCCGGCAATGCGTCACACCGAACCGCGGACATCCCCCGCGTGGTCGGCGGCGTAACGCCGGCCAGCACCGCAGCGGTCGAGAAGATCTACGCGCGCTTCGTCCCGTCGGTGCACGCCGTATCGAACGCGCGCACGGCGGAGACGGCGAAGCTTCTCGAGAACACGTTCCGGTGGGTGAACATCGCGCTGGCCAACGAGATGGCGATGATCGCGCGCGCGCTCGGCGTCGACATATGGGAAGTGGTGGACGCAGCCGCGACGAAGCCGTTCGGGTACATGCCGTTCTACCCCGGACCCGGCGTCGGCGGTCACTGCATCCCGCTCGACCCGTACTACCTGCAATGGGCGGCGCGCATGACGGGCGAAGGCACTCGATTCATCGAGCTCGCCGAGTGGATCAATACGCGCATGCCCTCCGTCGTGGTCGACCGCGTTCAAGAGGCGCTGAACGAGTCCGCGCGATCGCTGCGCGAATCGAAGGTATTGATACTCGGCGTCGCATACAAGCCGAACATCAGCGACTATCGCGAGTCGCCGGCTCTCGAGGTCATCGAGCTGCTGCGCCGGCAAGGCGCGGAGATCTCCTACGCCGACCCACACGTGCGCGCGCTCCCCGAAGAAGACTTAACGGCCGTCGAGCCCACCACCGGCGCGATCGCAGACGCAGACTGCGTGCTGATCCTCGCGGACCACGACGCGTTCGACTACGAAAGCATCGTGAAGAACGCGCGCGTCGTCGTGGACACCCGCAACGCGATCGGGAAGCGTGGGATCCGAAGCTCGAACGTCCGGACGCTTTAGCCGGAGTACGCGAACGACGTCACGGAACCGTCGGCGTTCCGCAGGTACCACGTGTTGCCGCGCACCATGCCGACATCGTCTGCACCATCACCGTTCCAGTCGCCGATGACGGGCCGGTCGGTCACGCGGCCAAAGGAGATCGAGTGGATCGAGCCGTCGTGGTAGCGCAGATAGAAGAGGTTGCCGCGAACCATCCCGAACTCGTCGCCGCCGGCGCCGTCCCAATTCCCCGCCACCGGACGATCGGATGCGCGGCCGAATGATACGGAGCCTGCGCCGCGCGGATACCACGTGTTCCCGCGCACGACGCCGATGTCGTCCTTGCCGTCCCCGTTCCAGTCACCCGCAACCGGACGATCCGTCGTGCGGCCGTACGAGATCGACGGCGACCCGTCACGGAACGACCAGATGTTGCCGTGGATGACCGCGGCCGTGTCGACGCCCGTCCCTTGCCAATCGCCGTGGACCGCGCGATCCCCGGCCGTTCCGTACGAGAACGTCGAATCGGCGGCACCCGTCGTGTTGCTGTACCGCAACGCCCACGACGGCGTGCTCGCGATCCCCGGCGTGGAGAGCGCAGGCAGAGTCGCCACGTCCCAGTGCCCCGCGAGCACGGTGTTCGTGGGTGCGAAGCGGCCGAACGGCTCGACGAGGTTGTTCAGCGGGTGGAAGCCGCCGCAGCTCGACACGCTGTCGAACGTCGGGTCGACCCCGAACTGGTTCCCGCCTCCGTCCTTGACCCCGTACGACACCTGCGTGGAATTCTCGTCCGTATTCAGGATCAGCCGTGCGGCGGCGTACCCGACGTTGTTGCGCGCGACGTTCCCGGTGCCGGTGTTCGCGTAGCCGCGGATATTCGGGTACCAGGTCTTGGCCGTGGAGCGATCGATGATGTTGTGGTCGAGGGTGATGTTGTGCGACTTCCACGGGATCACGACACCTTCGCCCCCCGCGTACAGCGTGTTGTAGCGCACGGTGATGTACCCCGCGCCGCGCGCGCTCGACGTTGATCCGCCGAGCTTGATGTTCTCACCGTTCGGCGCGTTGAACGCGATGTTTCGTTCGACGAGCCCCGGTCCGAAGTCGACGCCTGAGATGTAGATGTTGTGATCCTGGTTCGTCGCGTCGGTCGGGACCGTGGTGTGCACGCAATTCCCCGACAGCGTCCAGTTGTTGGGGGTTCCCGAGATCGAGGTGCCGACGAGGACCCCGGCGTAGGAATGCGCGTTCCAGACCTCGGCGTTGCGGAAGACCCAGCCGGTACCGTTCATGATCTTTACCAGCGCCACGTTGGAGTGACCGTCGTAGGTGACGTTGATGCCGTCGAAGATCCAGTAGTCGGCGTTGCGTATGTTCAGGGCGCCGTGGACGACCGGCACCTCGCCCGGGTACGCCATGACCGTGATCGGCGAGGTCGACGTTCCTTTGGTGTAGAAGTCCATGGGGTTGAAGATCTCGGTATAGGCGCCGCCGCGAACGTACAGCGTCTCGCCGGGCTTCAAGCAGGGGATCGCTTTCGTGAACGTCTTCCACGGCGAGGAGATCGCGCCCCAGCCGGCCGTGCAGCTCGAGCCGTCGGCGCCGCTCGGCGACAGGTAATGGACGGTCGCAGCCGCAACCGCCGGACGCGCGCCGAGACACCCGAGGACGACCGCCGCCCACACCAGACCGGCCTCCACGCGGCGGGACGTGCGGGAGCGGGATGGGATCATGGTCTACTCCGTTTTCGGTTGCAGGACGTTGAATCTTGACGGACGGGACGTCGATTTGGGCGGTGATATAACCACCCCCGATGAAGATCTCGACGACCTCCCTCCCCGGCCTGTTGTTGATCGGCCTCGACGTCCACCCCGACGAGCGCGGAAGCTTCCGCGAGGCCTTCCACGCCGCCAAGCTTGCGAACGAGCCGCGACTCGCGGCGTTCGTCCCGGTACAGCAGAACGTCTCGCACAACCGGCGCGGCGTGATCCGCGGGATCCACGGCGAGCCCTGGGAGAAACTGATACACGTCGCCCACGGCGAGGTGTTCGCAGCGATCGTGGACCTTCGGCGCGATTCACCAACATTCGGACGGCACGAGACGTTCGTGCTCGGCGGCCAGGATGCGCTGTTCGTGCCCCGGGGGTACGGCAACGCATTCAAGGCGCTGACCGACCCTGCGATCTACGTGTATCTCGTGAACGAACACTGGACGCCCGACATTCGCTATGCCGCCGTCGCATACGACGATCCGGACATCGGGATCCGCTGGCCCGACACCGACGGGATCGAGATCGTGTCGGAGAAGGATCGATCGAACCCATCCTTCGCGGCCTTCCGCTCTTCGTGATCGACAGGCTGCGCGCGCGCGCACGAACCGAGATCCGGCGTCGCGGCGTGCGCGCGCCGCGGGCGTACTGGCTCGGGCGCTACGGGTTGGCGCGCGCCCTCGCGGCGTCGCCGATGGGAGCGGCGGCTCGCCGCGAACGGGAGACGGTTCGCGACGCCGCCGGGGAGCCGCGCCTGCCGCCGCGCGGCCGGCCGGTGAAGCCCGTCGTCCTGTTCTATGCGATCAACGGCGCAGGCCTCGGCCATGTGTCTCGTTGCCTGGCGATCGCGCGCCATCTCCGATCGGTGACCCCGGTGTTCGTCACCACGAGCACGCGCGCGCCGGTGCTCGACCGGTACGGCATCCCGTACCGCTTCGTCCCGTCGTGGGACGCGCGCGCGTCGGCGCGCGCGCGCTGGAACGAGCGCTTGCGCAGCGTCTTGCTCGAGGAGCTCGACCGGCACCGCCCCGCGATCGTCGTGTTCGACGGCGTCGCCCCCGACGTGGGCCTCGTGCAGGCCTGGCGCGCGCGGCCGGAGATCGGTCGCGTTGCGATCAGGCGCGCCTATCGGCTCGACGGTCGCGAGATCGTGGTGACCGCGCGCGACGCGGAAACCGACCTGCTGATCGTGCCGCACGACCCCGGGTCTGCCGCCGTTCCGGTGCCGCGCGGACCGGTGGCGCGCGCGGTGGGTCCGATCGCGATCGTCGGCCCCGAGGACGCGATGAGCCGCGAGGACGCGCGCGCGTCCCTCGGGATCCGGCCGGACGCGCGCGCGGCGTTGGTTCAGCTCGGCGCCGGAGCGCTGGGCGGCTCGGCGGGGTATCGCGAGCGGCTCGTCGACGAGCTGGTCGCTGCCGGCATCGCGGTCGCCATCACCCGATACGAAGGGGCGCGCGCGGGGCGCGTGCACGAGGTCGACCGCTATCCGATCGCGGAGGTGCTCCCGGCGTTCGACGCCGCGATCGGTGCCGCCGGATACAACACGTTCGTTGAGCTGATGCTTCACGGCGTCCCGGCGGTGCTCGTCCCGAACGAAGACACGCGGTCCGACGATCAGGGCGCGCGCGCGCGGGCCGCGGCAGAAGCCGGCGCCGCTTTCGTCGCGCGCGACGGTGACGTCGCAGCGATGGTCGAGCACGCACGCGCGATGCTCGGCGACGACGACCTGCGGGCCCGGATGTCGGCGAGCGCGCGCGCCCTGGTTCCGCGGAACGGCGCCCCGGAAGCGGCGGCGGTGCTCGAGGCGTACTGCGCGCGCATCCTCGCGCGCCGACCGGCTACGCCGTAAGGGGTGGCGTCGGCTCGAGCGGCGGCAGGCTTCGGCTCGCCAGGTATCGGTTGATGACTGCCGCCGGCGGCCCGATCTCTTGCATCGTTCCCTTGTCGAGCCACATCACGCGCTGGCACATCTGCACGACCGCCTCGAGGTTGTGCTGCACCATCACTACGGTCGCGCCGCGCTTCATGAGCTCGGTCATCTTGTCGACGCACTTCTGACGGAACGCGGCGTCTCCGACCACCAGTACCTCGTCGACCACCAAGATCCCCGGCTCGACGTGGATCGCGACGCTGAAGCCGAGCCGCGCGCGCATGCCGCTGGAATATGTGCGCACCGGTGCGTCTATGAACTCGCCGATCGACGCGAAGTCGACGATCGACCCGAGTTTCTGATCGATGTCCGACCGCGAGAGCCCGAGGATCATGCCGTTGTAATAGATGTTCTGCAGGCCGGAAAGCTCGGGCTGGAACCCCGCGCCGAGCGAGATCAGGCTCGACACGCGACCGCGGATCTCGAGCGCACCTTCGTCGGGGTGGTAGATGCGCGCGAGCGTCCGCAGGAGCGTCGACTTGCCCGAGCCGTTCGCGCCGATGATGCCGAAGACCTCACCTTGCGAGATGTCGAACGAGATGTTGCGCAGCGCCCAGAATTCCTTCGGCTTGCCACGTCGCTTGAGGAATCGCACGAGCCCGGAATGCACCGTCGGGCTCTGCTGGTAGCGGAGGAAGAAGCGGATGCCTAGATCGCGCGCGCGAAGGGCGGGAGGCTTGTTCACAGCATCTTCCCGAACTGCGCTTCGCGCCGTGAGAAGTACCAGCCGCCGGCAAATAGGAAGATCGCCGCAACGAACGCGCTCCAGAGCAGATCGAGCCCGGGTGCGCCGCCGGTATACCCGGCGATGACATGCTTCGCGTCGAACACCGGCGTCAGCCCGAGCGCGCTCCGGTAGCCCTGGAAGATGCCCGTCAGCGGGTTCAGATGAACGATCAGTCGCGCCGTCGGGTTCTTTATCCGTGAGATGTCCCACAGGGTCGGCGACAGGTAGAACCACAGACGTAACACGTTCGCGATCAACCCCGGAAGGTTGCGGTAGTTCAGACCCCACACCGCGAGCGGGTACGCAAGGCCGAGCATGAGTGCGAACTGCACGATCACGACGACGGGCAGCCAGATGAAGCTCGTCCGGAACGACACGCCGAACACGAGCATGAAGGGTGGGATGACGATCAACCCGACGAGGAAGTGTGCGAGCCCGATCGTCACTTCCGTCAGCGGCAAGAGCGCGCGCGGGAAGTAAACGTCCTGAACGAGCGACGCGTTCTGCCGAACGGTTGCCATCGAGCCGACCAAGCACGACTGCATCCATTTGAACGCGAGCATCGCCGAGAGGATGAACAGCACGTACGACGGCTTCGTGTTCGCTTGCAGGATAGTGACGAGCACGTAGTAGACGCCGGTGAGTGAGAGCGGCTCGAGCAGCCACCACGCGAACCCGACGATGTTCATCTCGTACTCGGACTTGAGCTTGCGTCCCGAGAGGACCTGCACGAGGGAGCGCCGCTCCCACATCTCTTTGATGTACCGCTTGAAACCGACGACCCGCTTCGCCTGTTCGACGATCAGTTGATCGAAATCGAGCGCGCGCGACTGCGCGGCCGGAGGCGCTTGGATCTTCGTGACCGGTCTCTTCTTGGGTTCGGCGCTCATCGAGAGGGAGTGTCGGCGTCGCGCGCAGCTGCGCGCCGGCGAATCATATCGAACCTTCGAACAGGTTCCGAAGCACTCGGATCTGCTCGTCGTAGCCGATCGCTTCCACGGCAGCCCGCGCGCGCGCCGCGCGCGCCACGAGCGGCGAAGCCTCGGCGTGGGCCTCGCGGATGCGCGCGCACAACCCATCGAGATCTCCGGCCTCGTGGAACGACAACGCGTCCTCGCCGAGCGCATCGACGAGCGCGCGCGTCCGGCCGCAGATCACCGGCAACCCGGCGAGCACCCACTCGAGGATCTTCTGCGACAGGCTGAACTCCATCAGCGGGTCCGGCCGGTTCGGCTGCACCCCGACCCACGCGTCTGCGATCAACGACGGGACGTCGACGAGCGGCACCGGCGGCTCGATCGCAACGCGATCGGCGACCCCTTCGCCCTGCGCCAGCGCGCGGAGCGACTCGACGCCTTCTTCCCGGACGTTCTTCGTCACGACGCGGAGCCGGAGCGCGGGGATCTCGTCGCGCAGACGCGCGAGCGCGCGCACCGCGAGATCGATGCCGTAATGCTCGGAGACCGTCCCGGTGTAGAGCATCGTCCGCCCCACGCCTGGTTCCCGGGGCTCGGCCGCGAACATCTTCGGATCCGGCGCATTCATGACCACGGTGACCTTGCTCGCCGGCACGCTGCGCTCGTACAGGCGCGCCATGGACGGCACAACCGTCATCACGTCGGTCGCGAAGGAGCCGCTCACACGCTCTTCGAGCCGCAGCGCGCGCACCAGCGGGGCGCGCGCCGAGAGCCGGTACTTCGACATGAAGAACTCCGGCAGCGGGTCGCGCATATCGAGGATCACGCGCGCGCCGAGGAGCTTGGGAACGAACGCGGCGAACACGATGAAGTTCGGTATGCCGACGACGTACGCGACGCGGTACGTCCGTCTGACGCTCAACCATGTCGCGTACGCGAACGCCAGCACGGCGAACGAGACGTACTCGAGGATGTAACGGCTCTTCGTGCCTCGCCGTCGCCGCGCCGGGAGACGATGGACCGTCACGCCACCGATGCGCTCGCGCGCGCGCTCCCCTTCGGCGCGCGCGCACACGACGTCGATCTTCCAGCCCTCGCCGGCGAGCGCCGCGGCATGCCGGCGCGGCCGCGTATCACGGAGGTAATACGAGTGAACGATCAGCAGCGCTCGCTTGTCAGGCACGGCGATCCGGTGAATCGCCGGCAAGGGCGGCGAGCGCGTCGCGTGCGGCTCCCGCCGGAACCCGCTCGAGCGCTGCGCGCCCTCTCGCCGCCCACTGCGACGCAACGTCGCGCGTGATGTCGATCGAGCCGTTGCTGCGCAACACGCCGAGCGCAGCGTCGACGTCGGTGGTTTCCAAGGCCGCATGCAGCTCGTCGCCGCCGCCCGCGTCCCCTCGAAGCGTCGCGAGCACGGGAAGCGTGAAGACGCCGGCACGCAGGTCCGTCCCCGGTTTCTTCCCGGTGTCCGCTTCGTAGCCGACGATGTCGAGGATGTCGTCGGCGAGCTGGAACGCCATCCCGACGGCTTCGCCGTACTCGGTCATGGCAGCGACGACCTCTTCGGGCGCGCCGGCGAGCCACGATCCGAGGTGGCACGCGGAGGAGATGAGCGCCGCCGTCTTGCGCCGGATCACTTCGAGGTACCCGTCGACGAGCGCGTCGCGCTTCCCTTGCGCTTCGGACTCCATGATCTGACCTTCACAGAGGAAGGCGATCGTGTCGGCGAGCCTGCGCGTGACGTAGGAGCCGAGGTCGGCGGCGAGCCCCGATGCGCGCGCGAATAAGAAGTCCCCGGCGAGCACCGCGATCGAATTCCCCCACAACGCGTTGGCTGTTTCGACGCCACGGCGTATCGCCGTCTCGTCGATCACGTCGTCGTGGTAGAGCGTCGCGAGGTGTGTCAGCTCGATCGCTGCGGCACACGGCACGAGACGCGGGTCCTTCGCGTCCGCGACTCGCCCGGACAACAAGGTGAGCATCGGGCGGAAACGCTTACCGCCGGCGTCGATCAGATGCATCGAAACGCGGCGTACGAGCGGGTTATCCGAGTCGGCATTCTCGCGAAGAAGGATCTCGACGCGCTCGAGATCCGTGCGTAGATCGACGTCCACCGGTGCGCTCACGTCCGAAGCCTACCCGGTGAAGATCGCGGCGTGACGCGCGAGATCCATCATCGCTTGCGGCCACACGCCGAACGCGATCGTTACCAGCGCGACGAGCGTCAGCGCGAGCCCGGCAGCGGGCGTCACTCCGATCGCCATCGTCTCTTCCTCCGGATCCTGCAGCCACATGAGCACGATCACGCGCAGGTAGAAGAAGGCAGCGAGCGCGCTCGTGAGCACACCGGCGACGACGAGCCCGGTCTCGCGCGCATTCGCAGCGGATTGGAACACGAAGAACTTGGCCATGAATCCGGCCGTCGGCGGGATCCCCGCGAGCGACAGCATGAAGAGCGTCATCGCTCCTGCGAACACAGGGTGCCGGTGGCCCATCCCCTGCCATGACCCGACGTCGAGCCGCTCGCGCGTACCCGACGCAGCGATCATCGCGAATGCGCCGAGCGTCATCGCCGCATAGGTCAGCAGGTAGAACAACGCAGGCGCGACTCCCCCTTGGCCGGCCACGACGGCTGCGAGGATGAACCCCGCATGCGCGATCGACGAGTACGCGAGCATACGTTTCAGATCGGTTTGCACCAGCGCGATCAGCGACCCGAGCACCATCGTCGCGATCGCGATGACCCGGAGCGCAGGCGCCCAGTCGTATTGCAGTCGCCCGAACGCCACAAGCGCAACGCGAAGCAGTCCCGCGAATGCGGCGGCCTTCGTGGCGGCCGCCATGAAGCCCGTGACCGGGGTCGGCGCAACTTGATACGCGTCGGGGGTCCACATATGAAACGGTACGGCGGAAATCTTGAAAGCGAACCCGACGAAGATGAGCCCCACGCCGGCGAAAACGAGGCGCGCATCTACCCCTTGCGCGACGACCCGATCGGTCAGTGCGGAGATGTTGGTCTGGCCGGTCGCGCCGTAGAGCAGCGCGATGCCGTACACGAGGATCGCGCTCGAGAACGCGCCGAGGAGGAAGTACTTGAGGGACGCCTCTTGCGCGCGCGCGTCGCGACGCGCGATCCCGATCATGATGTAGAGCGCGAGGGAGAGCACCTCGATCGAGATGAACACGAGGATCAGATCGTTGGCACCGGCGAGTAAGACCATCCCCGCCGTTGCAAGCAGCATCAACGAGTAGTACTCGAACCGGTGAAGCTTGCGCGCGCTCATGTAGTGGTAGGAGACGAGGAGCGCGATGGTGAGGCTGAACAGCAGGATCAGGTTCGTGAACAGCGCGACGCCGTCCGATGCCACCGTGCCTTGCATCCCGACGATCCGCTCGTGCGCCAAGCTGAACGTGAAGTAGGACGCGACGCCGATCGTCGCGAGCGACAAGCCGAGGAACACCGCACGCTTCGTCCTGGGGTTGATGGCGCCGAGCATCAGCGTGACGACCGATCCGATCGCGAGCGACAACGCCGGCGCGATCGCGCGCCACGCGATCAAGGGGGCCTGATCGACCGGCATCAGCGACCGCCTTTTTGCGCCAGCGGCCCGGGCGCCGCGTTCGCCTGCTGAACGCGCGCGACTACCTGCTTCAACGACGGCTCCATCTTGTCGAGGAACGGCTTCGGGTAGACGCCGAGCACGACGATCATCGCGACCATCGGCGCGAGCAGCGCGATCTCGCGAGGCCGAAGATCGTCGAGCGTGCGGTTCTCTTCCCGATCGAGCGGCCCGTGCATGACGCGCTGATACGCCCACAACAGATACAGCGCGGCGAGGACGATCCCGAGCGACCCGAGCACCGCCCACAGC
>JBHELL010000092.1:0-14240 GCA_046263075.1 Actinomycetota bacterium
CGTCGAGGCCCGGGAACGCAGACCTCTCGTTCGATCCCGTGCCGGCACTCGAGCTGTTCGAGTTCCCGGCGCGCGCCGGTCTGACTTGGTCCGCGCGCGGGGTCGATCCATTGGCGCACACGGTGATGTCGTTCGACGCGCAGATCGCGCGCACGGACATCATCGACGC
Source organism: Actinomycetota bacterium (assembly GCA_046263075.1). Classification (GTDB taxonomy): domain Bacteria; phylum Actinomycetota; class AC-67; order AC-67; family AC-67; genus JBHELL01. The sequence goes on from JBHELL010000092.1 coordinate 170, forward strand.
GTGCGGCACGCGCGTCGAAGCGTGGCTCGTCGACGTGACGAACGGTTCTGTCCAGGACACGGTGTCCGGAACGGACATCAAGTTCAACGCGACGATAGACATCGCGCCGCAGTTCGGTGGGATCGCCGTGTTCGACAAGATCGACTGGGAGGGCACGGATCGCGGCACCGATGTCTTGCTGGTGAACACCGCGCGGATCATGACCGAGCCGAGGTTCCCTTCGTGATCCGGCGGATCGCCGTCGTCCTTCTGTTGCTGGCGAGCGCCTGCAGCCTCGCCTCACGCGACCCGCGCGCGCGGCTCGCCGCGCCGGGGGCCGCGCCCGGCGGTGCGTTGACGATCGACATCGGGCGGCCGGCGACGATCGATCCCGCGAACTCGTTCGACCGGTGGGGACGGTTCGTCGACTCGCTGATCTGCGACCCGCTGATCCAGATCGACCCGGTCACCGGCGATCTGAAGCCGGCGATCGCCGAGTCGTGGGTGGTGAGCAACGGCGGTAGCCAGATCACGCTGAAGCTGCGAAAGGACGTGCGGTTCGCGAACGGCTCGACGATGACGGCCGACGACGTCGTGTACGAGCTGTCGCGTGTCGCCGGCCAGGAAGAAGCGAGCTCCGTTGCCGAGCTGCTTCGTCCGATCTTCGGGTTCGGTCCCTTCCACGGCGATGTAAAGGAGAAGAACCCCGACGAGCTTTCGATCTTCCAAGGGGTGCGCGCGATCGGGACCTATGCCGTGCAGATCTCGCTCGACCGGGCGCGCGCGGACTTCCTGCGGGTGCTCGCGCATCCACTGTCGTCGCCCGTGCCGCGCGCGACGGTGACGAAGGACGAAGCGACGTTCGAGACGAGCCCCGATTGCGCCGGGCCATACCACCTCGCGCATCCGTGGCATCCCGGCGACACGACGATCGAGCTGGTTCGCTCACCGCTGTACTACGGGCAGAACCTCGGATTCACGGGCGGCGGGCGCGGTTATGCGGACCGGATCACCCTCCGCGTGTCGCGGTCCGCGGGTGCAAAGGACCCCCTCGCGCTTCCGGGCGCGGCGCGCGCGGACGCCGCGCCGGCGCCCGACGCACCGGCGGGACCGGGGATCGTGACCGGACCGGCGCCGTACCTCGAATACATCGGTCTTCCGCCGGCGGTCGCGCCCTTCGACAGACGCGACGTGCGGGTCGCGCTCAGCGAAGCGATCGACCGAGCCGCGATCGCGCGCGACGTGTACCGCGGCATCCGCACGCCGGCGCGCGGCTTCCTCATGCCGGCGGCCGGTTCGCTGTACCGGCCCGACGCGTGCGGCTCCTCGGCGCCGGCGGCGGCAGACATCGCAGCCGCGCGGCGCGCGCTGGCGTCCGCCGGCGTGCGGATGCCGCCGATAACGCTTTCGTACAACCCCGACTTCAACAACACGGCCCTCGTCACAGCGGTCGCCGCGGGATGGCGCGCGGCATTCGACGTCGACGTCAAGCTCGTCGCGGTCCCATGGGATCGCTACCTGTCGAACACGTCGGACCCGCGCACCATCACCGGCCCGTTCCGGATGGGATGGCAACCACCGTACGACGGTCCCGACCCGATGCTCGCACCGTTGTTCGCGAGCGCGTCGATCGGTGTCGACAACAGGACGCTCTTCTCCGACCCGCGGTTCGATCGCGCGCTCAATCGCGAGGCTCGCCGATCGACCGATGATGCGGATCTCACCGACCGCTACGAACGGCTCGAGGACATCGTGTGCGAGCAGATGCCGGCGATCCCGATCGTGTTCGGTGGGATGCGATACAGCATCCGCACCGACCGGATCGCGAGCGCGGGCGGCTCGTTCGTGGATCTCGCGACCGGAGATCTCCTCGTTCGCGAGCTCTACGTTCACGCATGAACGCGCGCGCGCGCCTCGCCGGCTCGGTCGCGCTCGTTGCGGTCGTTGCCGCGGTTCTCGTGCTCGTGACGCGCACGACGCCGACACCGGCCGGACGCGCGCGTTCCTACGCGCGGCAAGCGTGCGCGCGCGCCGCGGGTTTCCAACGGCTCGTCGATCGGACCGCGCCTGCGCCGGAGACCCAAGATGCGCTTGCGCGCGCGCTCGCCTCGGCGCAGAGCGCACAGGAACTCGATCCGGCATGGCTTCCGCTCGAGAGTGGCCTGCGGACGGTGCAGCTCGCGTTGCAACGTGACGACGCAGGCGCTGCGAACGTCGGCATGCGCGTCGTGCTCGGCCAGTGCGGGAACATCAAGTGAACGTCGACGGGCCGGACTGCGTCCTGAACGTCGAGCTGCTCGGTGACGGCGAGCCGGTCACGCTGTTCGCGCACGGCATCACCGGCTCGACCGACGAGCTTGCGCCGATCGCCGCGCGCGTCTCCGGCACGCGCGCGTTGATGGACTTCCGTGGACACGGGAAAAGCGATGCGCCGCCGGAGGACACAGGCTACGACCACCCGTCGATGCGGCGAGACCTCGCCTTCGTCGCGGATCACTCCGGCGCGCGCAACGTGGTCGCGTTGTCGATGGGCGCCGGCGCGACCTTGAACCTGCTCGCCGACGAGCCCGATCGGTTCGATCGCATCGTTCTGATCAGCCCCGCGTCGATCGACGGCCCGAACCGGGCGGCCGCCGGGCTCTTCCTCGAGCTCGCGCGCCGGCTCGAGAACGACCCGGTCGACGACGTGATCGCGTGGTCGCTCGGCGGCGCGGAGTCCTTGCTCGAGCGGCGGCCGAAGTGGCGTGACGAGATCATCGCGCGCACGAGACGCATGCAACGCGTCGGCACATCGCGCGCGCTGCGCGCGTACGTGCACGGACGGCCGCCGCTTGCCGACGCGTCGGCGCTCGGCCGTGTGCGCGCGCCGGTATTGATCCTCGCGCACCGGGGCGATCTCATCCACGACGTCGCTATCGCCGAACGGCTCGGCGATCTGTTCCCGAACGCGACCGTGAAGGTGTGGGACGAGCCGCTCGCGATGTTCGATGATCCGGACGCGCTCGGCGACGTCGTCGAGGACTTCCTGCGTGGATAGCGCGCGCTGGATCTGGTTCCGGCCGCCGCCGCCGCCGCGCGACGCGTGGGGCCAAGATCGCGATCGGCCCTCGGACGTGCTGGGGCATCTGCGAAAGACGTTCGTGCTCGCCGAGCCGCCACAGCGCGCGCGCTGCCGCGTGAGCGCCGACGGTCGCTACGAGCTCTTCGTGAACGGCGTGAGCCTCGGCGGCGGCCCGGCGCGATCACAGATCGTCCAGTACGACGAGTACGACATCGCGACGTTGCTCCGGGCGGGTCGCAACGCGATCGCAGCGCTCGTTCGCTGGTACGCGCGGCCGACCTTGTGGTGGCGGCCGCTCGAGCCGCGCGGCGAGATCGGCTACGGCGGCTTCTTCTTCGACGGGATCATCGACCGTGTGACCGTGCGCAGCGACCACGGCTGGAAGGCGCGCGAGGCTGCCGTCCGGACCGTCGAGCCGGCCGACGCCCGCGGCGTGCTCGTACCACCGCGCACGGAAGGACCGCCGCCGCTCGAGATCGTCGACGCGCGCGCCGCGCCGGCGGGGTGGGCCGGCGCGGAGTACGACGACTCGGCGTGGCACGACGCATATGTCCTCGACGGCCGGATCGACATGCAGCCGCGGGAGGCGCCCCTGCTCGTATCTCGGATCGTCGAGCCGCGCGCGGTGGTCGCGTCGGGCAGCGAACCGGCAACCGTGACCGAACACCCGCTCGGATCGCGCGGTGGAACGTGGAAGACTTTCGACTTCGGCGGCATCGTGAACGCGCACCCGATCGTCGACGCGGCCGGCTCGACGCTCGACGTCGTATGCGGTGAGGACCTGGACCGTGAGGGTCGCGCGGTGACCGCACCGCGCGAATGGGCGATGCGGATCGTCGAGCCGGCCGGCGAGCCGGTCGAAAGCTTCGAAGCCGTCGGCTTCCGCTACCTGACGATCTACGCGCGCGCGACCGGGCCCGACGCCGGACGGCTCGACGCCGTCACGGTCGGCGCGCGCGAACGCATCGCGCCCCGAACCGAAGGCGCATTCTTCCGCTGCAGCGACCCTCTCGTCGAGGCGATCTGGTCGGCGGCCGTCCGTACCGTCGACCTCTGCAGCACCGACGCGTTCATCGATTGCCCCGGGCGCGAGCAGCGCGCGTGGCTCGGCGACGCGTACCTCACGTCGCTGCTCCGGTTGACGATCGATCCCGACCCGAGCCTCGTGCTCGCGAACCTGCGACTGCACGCGCGCGGCGCGCGCGCCGACGGCTTCCTGCCGATGGTCGCCGCAGCAGACTTCTCGTCGCGGCTCGAAACGATCCCCGACCATTCGCTGCTGTGGATCGCAGGCCTGCACGCGCTCGTCGAGCGGACGAACGACCTGCGCGCGCTGGAGGAGCTCGCGCCCGTCGCCGCGCGCATCCTGAACGCGTTCGAGCGGTACCGCGGTGCCGACGGGCTCCTCACCGACATGCCGGGCTGGATCTTCATCGATTGGGCGCAGATCGAACGGGGCCCGACGATCGCTGCGCTCGACGCGACCTATGCGTGGGCGCTCGACCTGTTCGCGGCGCTGTGCGACAAGCTCGGCGACCACGGCTCTGCGGCCCGCGCGCGCGACCGCGCGGGGCGCACGAAAGCTGCGTTCGAGCGCTACTGGGATGAGCGGCGCGGCGTCTACGTCGACGCCCGACGCCGCGTGAGCCAGCAAACGAATTCCATGGCGATCGTGTCCGGCTGCGCGCCGCGGGAACGATGGGCCCGGATCCTCGATCACGTCCTCGACGACTGCCGGCTCGTCCGCACGCTGACGCCTGGCGATCCCGGCACGTTCGGCGAGCGCATGGCTCGGCAATGGCAAGACCCGCCGAGCTTCGACGACGAAGAGAACGTGGTGCTCGCGCAGCCGTTCTTCGCGCACTTCCTGCATCGCGCGATGGCCGCCGCCGGCCGCGACATCGTGCCGTCGATCCGGCGATGGGAACCCATGCTCGCGCGCGGCAATGGATGCTTCGAGGAGTACTGGGACGCCACGCCCGGGCTGGGCAGCAGATGTCATGCCTGGTCGTGCACGCCGATGTACGACGTCGCCACGACGATCCTCGGCGTGCGAGGGACCGAACCCGGGATGCGCGCGCTCATCGTCGAGCCGCAGCTCGGCGATCTCGCATGGGCAGAGGGCGCGGTCGCGACACCGCACGGCTTCGTGCGCGTCTCGGTGAAACGAGGCGACGAACCGGTCGTCGAGCCGCCCCCCGGCCTAACGGTGCATCTAGGATGAACGCCGTGAGCAACGGTCTCGCTCGTGTCCGCATCCTCGCGGAAGGTCTCGATCATCCCGAGGGCGTCACCGTGGACGCGCAGGGCACCTTGTATGCAGGCGGCGAAGCGGGTCAGATCTATCGCGTCGACGTCAACTCCGGGAAGATCGAGCAGATCGCGTCGAGCGGCGGATTCATGCTCGGGCTGTGCGCGGACGCGAACGGACGGCTGTACTGCTGCGACATCGGGCGCCGCGAGCTCCTTCGCGTCGACCCGGCCGACGGCTCCATCGAGATCTACTCAGCTGGCACGCCGGACCGTCGCATGGTGAACCCGAACTGGCCCGTGTTCGACGACGCAGGCAACGTCTACGTCACGGACTCAGGGTCGTGGAAGGGCAACGACGGCTGCGTGATGCGCGTCGACCCGCATGGTTTCACCACGGTGTGGAGCACCGAGTCCACAGGGTTCCCGAACGGCGCCGCGTTGTCGGGCGATGGGCGCGCGCTGTACGTGCTCGAGTCGAATACGCCGGCCCTCGTTCGCATCCCGATCGAAGCCGACGGCAGCGCGGGCGCGCGCGAGGTGGTCGCGATGTTGCCTGGAACCGTCCCCGACGGGATCGCGCTCGACGACCAAGGCCGCGCGTACATCTTCAACTACCGTCCGGATCGCATCGACCGCGTGCTGCTCGACGGATCCGTCGAGACGCTCGCCGACGATCCCGAAGGAACGCTGCTGTCGGCGCCGACCAACGGCGTATGGCTCGAGCCGGATCGGGCGCGGCTCGTCGTCGGATCGCTCGGACGCTGGCACCTCGCCGAGTGTGACTTCGGCGCCCGAGGCATCCCGCTGCGATACCCGAGGCTGCCGTGAATCTCGAAGGGAAAGCGGCGATCGTCACCGGTGCCGGCAAAGGCATCGGGCGCGCGATCGCGGCGGCGTTGTCGAGCCGGGGCGCGCGCGTGGCGCTTGTCGACAGCGACGACGCAGCAGGGAAGCAGGCGGCCGACGAGACCCATGGCACGTTCTTCGCTGCCGACGTATCGCGATCCGGCGATGTCGCGCGCGCCGTGGAGCAGGCGACGACGGCGTTCCGACGGCTCGACATATTGGTGAACAGCGCAGGGATCCAGCGATACGGATCGGTGGTCGATACCGACGAGTCGGTGTGGGATGAAGTTCTCGGCGTTAACTTGAAGTCGATGTACCTCACCGCGAAGCACGCGCTGCCGCACCTGATCGCGAGCGGCGCAGGCGCCATCGTCAACGTCGCCTCCGTGCAAGCGTTCGCCGCACAGCGCGGCGTCGCGGCGTACTCGGCGAGCAAGGGCGGCGTCGTCGCGCTCACGCGCTCGCTCGCGATCGATCACGCACCGGTGATACGCGCGAATTGCATCTGTCCCGGGTCTGTCGACACGCCCATGCTTCGCTGGGCTGCAGAGAAGTTCGGCGAAGGCGATCCGGAAGGAGCCGTCCGCAGGTGGGGCGCGATGCACCCACTCGGACGCGTCGCCGAGCCGCACGAGGTCGCGCAAGCAGCAGTGTTCCTCGCGAGCTCCGACGCGTCGTTCATCACCGGTGCAGCCTTGCTCGTCGACGGCGGGTTGCTCTCGATGATAGGAGGCACATGAGCGCGCGCGCACCGGCCGGCGTCATCTCAGACGTCCGCGCGACGACGGTGACGGTTCCGCTCGAAGCACCGATCCGCCATGCGAACGGCGCACACTGGGGTCGCTTCGTTCGCACGATCGTGGAAGTGGAGACCGACTCGGGGCTCGTCGGGCTCGGCGAGATGGGCGGCGGTGGCGAGAGCGCGGAAGCTGCGATCACCGGGCTGAGGCAATATCTCCTCGGGCACGACCCCTTCGATCTCGAGGCGATGCGCTGGAAGATTATGAACCCGACCGCGTCGCTCTACAACGCGCGCACGCAGCTGCACGCGGCGCTCGAGTTCGCGTGCATCGACGTCATGGGGAAGGCGCTCGACATGCGCGCGTGCGACCTGTTCGGCGGCGCGCTGCGCGAGCGCATCCCCTTCGCGAGCTACCTGTTCTTCCGGTATCCGAACGGAGACGCAGGCGGTGAAGAAACGCCGGAAGAGATGGTGAAGCACGCGCACGATCTCGTCGCGCGACACGGCTTCCGAACGCATAAGTTGAAAGGCGGGGTGTTCCCTCCGGATCACGTCGTCGAGGTCTATCGCGCGCTCGCCGAAGCGTTCCCCCATCATTCGCTGCGGCTCGACCCGAACGCGATCTGGTCGGTGGAAGAGTCGATCGCCGTCGCGCGCAAGATCGAGGATCTGCGGAACGACTATTTCGAAGATCCGACGTGGGGCCTCGACGGCATGCGCCGTGTCCGCGACCGCATCGGCATCCCGACCGCGACCAACACGGTTGTGGTCAACTTCGAGCAGCTCGCCGCATGCATCCGCCTGGAAGCGGTCGACGTGATCTTGCTCGACACGACCTTCTGGGGCGGACTGCGCCAGGCACTGAAAGCGGCCCAGGTGTGCGAGACGTTCCAATGGGCCGTCGCCGTTCACTCGAGCGGTGAGCTCGGCATCCAACTGGCGACGATGTTGCATCTCGGCGCGATGCTGCCGAACCTGACGTTCGCAGCAGACGCGCACTATCACCACCTCACCGACGACGTGATCGAGGGCGGGCTCATGCGCTACGACGCCGGAGCGATCGCGGTGCCGAGCGGCCCCGGGCTCGGCGTGTCTCTTGATCCCGACCGCGTCGGACGCTACGCAGAGCTTTACAAGGAGCTCGGCGGCTATCCGTACGACCGCGACCCCGAACGACCGGACTGGTACACGGTGCAACCGGCCAACACATACGCGACGCCGCGCAGGAGATGATCGTCGAGCACCGCGGCTGGCGCATCGTGCGGCTCAGGAACGGCGACACGGAAGTGGACGTCGTTCCGGAAAAGGGCGGCGATATCACAGCGCTGCGCTTCCGCGGTAGGAACCTCCTGTGGGAGTCACCGTGGGGGTTGCGGCCCCGCGCGCTCGCACCAGACGCCGGATCGTCGGCCGAGCGTTGGCTTCAGATGTATCCCGGCGGGTGGCAGACGATCTTCCCGAACGGCGGCGAAGAATCGGAGGGCATAGGGTTCCACGGCGAGGCATGCCTTGTGCCGTACGACGACGAGTCCCACGGCAACACGACCACGTTGCGCGCGCGCATCCCGGGCTTCGATATCGAACGCGTGGTCGAGGTTCGGACCGACGGTATCGCGATCGACGAACGGATCACGAACACGTCGAGCCGGGCGCGCGACGCGATGTGGAGCCATCATCCGGCGTTCGCGATCGACGGACGCGCGCGCGTCGACTGCGGCGCAGCCGGTTACGTCGTGGACGACCTGCGCGATGCGGAGCACGGCGACCTCGAGCCCGGTGCAACGACAGCGTGGCCGTTCGCGCGTGCCCGCGACGGCTCGGCGGTTGATCTGCGCGCGCTGCCGCCGGACGGGGAACCGCTGGATCGTTTCGGCTACTGCACCAGCTTCGAAGACGGGTGGGCCACGAGCACGTGCGACGAGCGGCAGGTCCGCCTCACGTGGGACGCGCACATCTTCCCCGCCGCGTGGTACTGGCTCGAGGCGCGCGCGACGCGCGGGGCACCCTGGTTCGGAAAGGCCTACGTCTTCGCGATCGAGCCTGCGTCGACGTGGCCCGGACAAGGCCTCGCGAAGGCGCGCGCCAAGGGCAACGGCCCGATCACTTTCGCACCGGGAGAAACGAAGACGGTCGGGATCGAGCTGAAGATCACGCAGCGGTAAGACCGCCGTCGATCACAAGGATCGAGCCGGTGATGAAGTCGGCGTCGTCCGACGCGAGGTACAACGCAGCCTTCGCGATCTCTTCTGCGGTGCCGAGCCGTCCGACGGGCTGACGCGCGACCAACGACGCGCGCGCAGCAGCCGGATCGCCGGACTCGTCGAGCAACCGCCCGACCCACTCGGTGTCCGCCGTTCCGGGTGCGATGGCGTTGCAACGAACGCCTGTTCCCGCGTACTGCACGGCCACCTGACGGGTGAGCGCGATCACGGCACCCTTGCTCGCGCAATACGCGAACCGATCCTTCAACCCGACGAGCCCCGCGACGGACGCGGTGTTCACGATCGAGCCCCTCCCGCGCGCGAGCATCTGCGGCAGCGCGAACTTGATGCCGAGGAACACGCCGCGCGCGTTCACGGCGAATAGCCGGTCCCACTCTTCGACGCTGCAATCGAGCGCATCGCTCGTCGAGCCGATCCCGGCGTTGTTGAACAAGCAGTCCACCCAGCCGCCGGTTTCGAACAGCGATGCGACGTCGGACGGCTCGGCGACGTTCGCGCGAACGCGAACGCAGCCGTCGGGTGCGCCTTGGGGATCGAGATCCGCCGCAACGACCGACGCGCCCTCCGCAAGCAACTGCCGCGCGATCTCCCGGCCGATGCCTGATCCTGCGCCGGTTACGACCGCGGTTCGACCGTCGAATCGCGCCATGGACCACCTCGCTTCGATGAAGCGCTAACGGTATCGCGTCAGAGGGTGACGTCGACGAACCGCGGACGGTAGCTCGAGACGTCCGAGTACAGCTGCGCCGCGTTGGTCGTGTTGACGTTGTAGGAGATGACGAAGTCGCCGGGCGAGGACAGCTCTTCATGCGCCTTGGCGTTGTACGTCAGCAAGCCTCGCGCAGCTTCGCTCGCGGTATAGAGAGTGCGCGGCACGCTCCACGGCCCCGTCGGAGCCGGCGCCGTGAATGCGACGATGTCGGCCCCGATCGAATGATCCTGCGACACGAGCACGTACTGGCCACCGACCGGAGACACGCTGAGCTCGTTCGCGATGCCGTTCAGACCGCGGCTCGACAACAACGCGTTCGTCGTCCAGCCGTTCGGGCCGAAGTACTCCCACGTCCCGTCCAAGAGATGACCCGCCCGCACGCGCGCGACGTGCAGGTACTTGTCGGCGTGCAGATCCTCCACCCCGTAGACGTAGTCGTAGCCGCCGTCTTGCATGATCGCCGAGCCATACGAGACCGGCGCCGGCGCAGGCTGGAACGCTTGCGGTGCGCGCTCGACGCTTTGCAGTTTCATCGATGGGAGCGAGAAGCGCGCGATGTCCACGCCGATCTGCTGGAACCCGAAAGGCACCGGCACTGATGCGAAGCGCAGACAGAACACGAGCAACTCGTTGTTCTCGACCACGCCGTCGCCGAGCCAGTAGTAGCCGGCTCCTTCAACGGGATTGATCTCGGCGCCCGGTCCGGGCGTAACGAGCGTGCTGAACTGATCGTGGTCTTGCAGCACGATCGAGTTGTGCACGAAGGGCGAGTCGGAGGGGCGCGCGCCGTCGTGCACCTGCCCGAGGAACGTGTCGGAGAACAGCCACGCGATCCGTCCGTCGGGCAGCTCGACGGAGTAGGTCCCGTCGGCCCCGGTCCACGCCCCGCCGGTGTCGCCGTAGCGCCACAAGGCCGTCTGGGTGTCCGACCCGGTCCCGGCGCGCGCAGGCTGCGCGGCCGCGACCAGCACCAGCAAGACCATGAGGAGCCTTCGCATAGCCAAGATTTCGCCGTCCGACGGCCATTTCCCCCGAGCGGTCGACGCTCGCGCCTTCCGGGGCAGGAATCCGGGCAGACTACTCGAAATCAGTACCGGACATTCCCAGAACCCCCCAGGAGGCCGCCCCCGATGCTGAACCCGTCTCGCGCGCGCCGCGCGCTCCTCGCTCTCGCCGTCCTGTGTGTCGGTCTCGGCCTGGGCTCGGCCTCGGCAGGCTCGCAGAACCCGCTCGACTACGCCCAGGGCGGACCGACCGACTTCTTCACGACGAGCGACGGCACGTCGATCGCCTTCACGACCTGCTTCCCGAACGGCTTCGACCCGGCGCACAAGTACTCGGCGATCCTCGAGATGGCCGGATACGAGAACGGCTCGCAAGGCCTTACGTTCAGTCCTGACGGCCACCCCCATTGCACCGGCCGGACGACGCTCGGACAGCTGCGCGACTGGTGGGGCGACAACGGCGGCCCGTCCGGCACGCCGCAACCACCGCTCGCGGGCGACAGCGACGAAGGCGCGATGGGTGAGCACTTCCACGACCACTACTTCGTGATCCACGCATCGGTACGCGGGACCGGTTGCTCCGGCGGGGAGTTCGATCTCTTCTCGGGCCGCAGCGCGCTCGATGGATACGAGCTCATCGAGCGGTACATCGCGAACGACGATGCGCACCCCGCGTGGCACTCGAACTGCAAGGTTGCGCTGATCGGCCACTCCTACAGCGGGATCACCGGCACGCTCATCGCGGAGACCCAACCGCCGCATCTCGTCGTGTCGTCGCTTTCCGGTCTGATCGACGACGTGTACCGCGGCATCACGTATCCCGGCGGCATCTTCAACCAGCTCTTCCCCGTCGAGTGGAACCTCGGTGTCCGTCCCGCGTACGACGTGCTCGGTGGGAGCTTGCAGGGCATCGTGCGCAACCTGCGCGACCGTCCGGCGCTCGCGCAGCAGTGTTTCGCGAATATCGCAACGCACCGCCGCAACGTCGCGGACGACCCGCTGCTGCACGGCGCGGCGTCGAACGACAGCGAGTGGTTCCGCGCGCGCTCGCTCATCACACAGGTGAGCAAGCTCACCTCGCCGTACATGGCTACCGGTGCGTTCCAGGACGAGCAGACGGGGCCCCGCTTCGAGCACCTATGGGAGCAGATCCCCGCGGCGAGCAAGCGCTTGCTGATGACGAACGGCCATCACGGAACCAACGTGGATCCGGCGGCGATGTGGCAGGACCGCAAGGCGTGGGTCGACCAATTCATGGGTGAGCCCGACTCGCACAACTACTACACGCACATCGGGTTCGATCCCGCCGCCACGCCGGTAAGCGTTCGGACCCTCTTCGAGCTGAAGAACGACAACACGACGGTGGAGACGAAGGACTCGACGTCGTTCCCGCTCAACGACACGACGTGGACACCGTTGTACGTCGACGGCGTCGACGCGTCCACCGGCTCGCGAACGTTGTCGCTCGACAAGCCGACGACGACCGGCAGCGCGATGTACGTATCGGGCAGCAAGCGTCAGTCGTGGAGCTACGAAGCCGACTCCGACATCGGGACCAGCCCCGGCGAGCCGCTCACGACACGTCACGGTCCGGACGAGCTCGAGTTCCGCTATTCGATCCCGTCGAGCGGCCCGCTCGTCATCGACGGCCCGATCACGGCGAACCTGTTCTTGTCGACGACCGGCATCGACACCGACATGTTCGTGCAGGTGATCGACGAGTTCCCCGACGGCCAGCACATGCTGATCTTGCAACGAGGGTTGCAGCGCGCGAGCGTGTCGGCGATCGACCCGCTTCATTCCGACTACTTCGGCGTTGATCCCGATCAGGGCGGACCGTTCATGTACAGGCCGATGCGTCCGTACTCGAACCAGGTGTTCGTCACTCCGGGCGCGGTGAACGAGTACCTCGTCGAGATCTTCCCGGTGGCGCACATCTTCCGCCCGGGTCACCATCTTCTGGTCAAGCTGATGGCCCCGCCGCTCGTCGACTCGCAGTACTCGTACCAGCAAGGCGTCAACCCGGTGACGCTGAACACGCTGTACTTCTCCCCGACGCAGCGCACTCGGATCACGCTACCGGTCGTGAACGCACCCGACGGGATGACGGCGTCCGGTCCCGCGTGCAGCGACTACCAAGCGGTTCGCTGCGTGTCGCAGTAGGCAACGAGTTCATCCGAAGGGCCGGCGCGCGCCGGCCCTTCGTCGTCATACGGCGCGGCTCGCTTCCGCACGCACAAACCCCAGAACCCTGCGATTGCGCTATCGAGCCGAACTTCGCAAACCGCTACCCTCTCGGCGTGGATGTTCTTGCGCGCGACCGAGCTTCGCACGAGCCGAACGCGCGCGACCTTCACTTGAGCAGCTTCGTCGGTCGCAGCCAAGAGCTGAAGGACATCGACGACCTGATGGCGCGCGAGCGGCTCGTAACGCTCGCAGGTCCCGGCGGCGTCGGTAAGACACGGCTCGCGTTCCGAGCGGCCGCCGACGCCGCAGCCGCCACAGCAGACGCGCCCACGGCCTTCCCCGACGGGGTCACCATCGTCGACCTCGCGCCGGTGCACCAGGACGAGCTGGTGCAGACCGCGCTCGCGCGCGCGCTCGGGATGCTCGAGCAGCCGGGCCGGACGCTCGACGATGCGATCGCAGACCGGCTCGCCGACGCGAAGGCGTTGCTCGTCATCGACAACTGCGAGCACGTGCTCGACGCAGCGCGCGCGCTCGTGCAGAACCTCTTGCGCGTCGCTCCGAACCTTCGCGTTCTCGCGACGAGCCGCGAGCCGCTCGGCATCAGCGGCGAGCGCCTGTACCTCGTTCCTCCACTCGCGCACCCGATCCCGCAAGAGCTCGGCCGGCTCGACACACTGCAGCGGTACGAAGCGATCCAGCTCTTCGTGGATCGCGCGCGTTCCGCGTCGCCTAGCTTCACGCTCACCGAACGCAACGCACACATCGTCGCGCGCATCTGTCACAGGCTCGACGGGATCCCACTTGCGATCGAGCTTGCCGCCGCGCGCGCGAGCATCTTGGGAGTGCAGCAGATCGAGCAGCGGCTCGACGACCGATTCGCATTGCTTGCGCGCGGCGGCGTGTCGGCGCAGCCACGCCAGCAAACGTTGTATGCGCTCGTCGACTGGAGCTACCGGTTGCTCGGGTCGCTCGAAGCCGCGGCGCTTCGCCGAGCGGCGGTCTTCACCGGCTCCTTCGACATCGACGACGCCGAAGCGGTCATCGACGGCGACGGTGTCGAGG
>JBHELL010000093.1:0-2916 GCA_046263075.1 Actinomycetota bacterium
GGTTCACCCCGAGTTTCTTCAGCTCGTCTACGTAGGCGTCGTGGGCAGACTGGAAGAACGGCGAGTTCAGACGGATCATCGCGTACTTCACTCCGGTGCCGAACTTCTTGACCATGTAATCCGCGAGCAAGCGGCTCTGCCACTCGTAGTTCGGACCCGTTGCGACCGAGTACTTGTAGTTCGCGAGGTCTTTATCGCTCGTCGGACCGTGGAAGTACGGTTCGTGGTTCTGCTCCGCCCATTTCGCGACGTTCACGATCTGGTCGGTGCCCGCGGCGCCGAAATACATGAATGCGCCCTCTTGGTGACACTTCTCGATCGCGAGTCGAGCCCCGGCTGGGTAGTAACCGTCGTCGAAGGCGTCGAAGCGCACCTTGCGGCCGAAGATGCCGCCGAGCCCCCCGTTCTCCTTCGAGTCGTTGACCCAGTTGAAGAAGAACTGACCGAAACGCTCTGGGTTGTGCGGGATCGGCGCAGCGCCGGTGATCGGCACGTGCCCGCAGATGGTGATCTTGTTCTTCGTCAATCCTTCGGTCTCGCTGCCGAACAAGCCTGCGGCCGTTCCGCCGAGTTGACCCCCGCCGGATCCGGTGACACCGGGCCCGCTCGACAACGCATTGGGCCCCGTTCCCGGGCTGTTCGGCCCGGTCGCTTGGTTCTGCCCGCCACCGCTCCCGCCGAACTCGTTGCCCGATCCTTGGACCAGCGTGGTCGGCACCTTCAACCCGCAGGCCGATACGGCCAACGCGAGAACGACGAAAGCGTGGACTGCTCTTTTCATCGGGGATGAACCTCCGCGGCTCCTGTTGCGCTACCTGCAGGCTCGGCGCGGGTTCGTGCCCGCACCGGGGTCGAACTATACGTTTCTACGCAAGTCGTGTCGCCCCTTCTTCGTGCGCGGAAGGGGCGGTTCCCTATCTAGGGACGGCAGATCCGACACGCCGTCAGCCCGCGCTGTGCCGCATCAGCCTTGGCCACGGGGTTTGCCGACCCCGAGCGCTGGACCAGGCTGCAGTCCGGCTTGTGATAGGTCGACGAGCCGCGAGTCACCATGACGAACCCGTTCGCGCTCGCCCCGTTCGAACCGCTCAGCGCCCGCTTGGCCGTTACATCGGCGAGCTGGTCAACCGACACACGCACCTCGTTCAGCTCACTGCGCAGGTCGGCCTGAACGCGCAAGATGACGTAGACGCCCAGCGAGATGCCGCCGAGCATCATGAGCGCGAGGCCGAAGATCCCCCCAGAGATGAGGAAGGGCATCTGTGCCTGGACCAGCGGATTGTGCGCCGCACCATCGTAGCCTCGGTACAGCACGATCCCGCCGATCACGATGAGCGCGATCCCGAGATACAGGGCGAGACGCGCAGGGCGAAGCGCAGGATCGGGCTCGGCGACGGCTTTGGCAGCCTGCGTTACCGCATGCTGCTCCGTCGATTCAGCGATCTGAAGGTCTTCCATAGCTCCTCGGGTGCTCGAGGGGGATGCTAACCGATTCGCCGGGCTGCGAGAAACCCCTCTATCGCAACGACCGAAGGGCGATCCCGGTCTTGGGCTTGGGCACGAAGTAGGTCGATTTCTGCGGCATCGCCTCGCCGGTCTCGGCGACCGCGCGCACGGCGTCGAACGGCATCGGGGCCAGCAGGAACGCGAGTCCGCCGCCCGCGCGCGCGTGGTGGGCGGCTTCGGTGGCTGAATGGGCGAAGCCTGCCGAGAGGCCGCCTAGTAACCGGTCGAACACCAGATGGTGCAGCACCGCCACGTCGAGGTCTCGCCAGGCCTCGGACCGGTCCGCCGGCATCGCCTCTCGCTCGGCCGCCGGATCCTTCAGGGTCAAAAACCAGGCGCCGCGCGCGTCGAACATCGCGAAGGTTCGGATCCCACCGGCGCGTCGTTCCCCCAGCGATGCCGCGAGCGCTTCGGGGTCATCGTGCGGCGCATCCTCGATGTCGAACACCGCACGCAGCTTCGGCAGCACATCGTCGGCGTCGAGCCCCTCGAGCACGCGATGGATCGGAAGCAGAGCCGGCCCCCACCGCGACGCGTCCACCAAGAACATCATCTGCGCATCCCACGGCCCGGGGCCGTCAACAGCGCGACGCTCATCTCGGTACCGGAGCGCCGTACGCCAGCGGTGGTGTCCGTCTGCGATCACCAATGTCGCCTTCTCGAGTGCGCGCGCGACCGGTTCCGCGTCGGTCATCTTCCACACGAGATGCTCGATCCCATCGTCCTCGGTGACGAATCGCGCGAGCGGTTCGCGCGCGCACACGCGCTCGACGGCGTCGTGCGCGGCTGCGTCCTGCCCGTCGTACACGCAGAAGATCGGATCGAGGTTCGTCTCCGTCGCGCGCAAGAGGTCGAGCCGGTCCGCAACGATGTCGTCGTAGGTTCGCTCATGCGGCAGCAGTCCTTCGAGGACGACGGCTGCGAGGAGACCTCGTTGCACACGCGACACGCCGCCGATCGTGTAACGCTGCTCGTACACGGTCAGCGACGGCTCGTCGTCCGGGCGGACGATACCGTTCGCGCGCCACTCGTCGAGCTGTGCGCGCGCGCGCCCGTACCGGCCCGGACCGTCGCCGCCGGCGGCGTCGCGCGGAAGGATCAGCCGCACGACGTTGTAGGGGCTCCACGATTCGAGCGCATCGCGCTGCGAGGGAGAGATGACGTCGTACGGCGGCGCCACAACGTCTGCGAGCTCTCCGACGGCGGCGGGATCGAAACGAAGAGCTTCGAACGGAGCGATCTCGGCCACGCCGCTGTATAGCATGGATGCCGACGAGCTTCGTTCCGAGGCGGGAGGTCGGGGGCGACGTGATCCTTGCGCAAGCGTTCTCGCGCTTCGTCTTCGATCTTGACGGCGTCGTGTGGCGTGGCGACGAGCCCCTGCCCGGCGCACCGCAGACGATCCGGTCC
>JBHELL010000094.1:0-12168 GCA_046263075.1 Actinomycetota bacterium
AGGAGGCTCAGCGCGGGCTGCAGATCGTCGCGGAACGCTTGCAGCGTCGACAGGTGGATCGCCGATGGGATCACGTCGTTCGACGACTGCCCTGCGTTCACGTGGTCGTTTGGGTGCACGTCTTTCGAGCCGCGCGCGCCGCCGAGGATCTCGTTCGCGCGATTGGCGATGACCTCGTTCGCGTTCATGTTCGTGCTCGTGCCCGAGCCCGTCTGGAAGATGTCGAGGATGAAATGATCGTCGAGCTTGCCTTCGATGACTTCCTCTGCCGCTTGCTGGATCGCTTGCGCGCGCCGCTCGTCGACATGTCCAAGCGCGACATTCGCGCGCGCGCCGGCCCACTTGATCACCCCGAGCGCTTGGATGAAGCGGCGGGGGAAACGCGAGCCGGACACGGGGAAGTTCTCCGCGGCACGCTGCGTCTGCGCGCCCCAATAGGCATCGACCGGGACACGCATCTCGCCCATGGAGTCCTTCTCGATGCGGAAGTCGGTCATGTCCCTAACGCTATCGCACCCTCGGCCGGCTCAACCGGGGCGCGCGGCGCATTCGATCAACGACCCGCGGCCGAGGATCCGTCCGGCGGTTTCCGCCATGCGCTGAGCGACCGGCCATCGCCCGGCCGCCTTCCAGTCCACCACCGGGTAGCGCGCAGGATCTCCCTTGCCGGTTATCAGAAGCTCGACGACGGAGAACCCCGCGCGATCGAGCAACGCGCGCAAACCGCGCGCGTCCCACGCGTAGAGGTGCGACGGCGGGAACAGCGAGCACGAGAACTTGTCCTTGCCGAGCCGCCCGCGCGCGCGATGCAAGACGTTGTACGCGCTGTAGATCAGCGCGCGCGCGTTCGGAACGGCGACGTTGAGGAGCCCGTCCGGCCTCAGGAGGCGCTTGACCTCACCGAGGAGCGCGAGCGGTTCCGGCACGTGCTCGAGCACGTGCATCAACGTGACGACATCGAAGGTTCCGCCCGGAAGCGCAGCGGCGGATAACGACGAGGCGACCACGTCCACGTCGTGGGTCGCGCGCGCGAACTCGGCGGCTCGCGTGCTCACCTCGACACCGAGAACGTCCCAGCCGTGCTTCTTCGCGGCTGCGAGCAGGTAGCCCGTCCCACAACCGACGTCGAGCAACCGCCCACGACGCCCCAACAGGCGCTAGATCCACTGCATGCGCGCGTTGCTCGTCTGCAGCGTCGCCTGTTCCCACGACGCTTCGTCGGCGCGTGCTCCACCCGCGTAGTACGAATCCGTGTAATGCGCGTCGGCGTCGCCGAGCGCGTCACCTACGGGCATCGGCTCGACGAAGTAGGTTCCGCAGCGCGTGCAGCGCGCGTACGTCCACGGAGCCGGATGCGCGAGCACGCGCGCCTCGCCTCCGCAGATGGGGCAGGTCATGGTTTTCGCCAGATCGTCGTCGAGCTCACCGGGGAATCGCTCTCGTAGACGAGCGGCCAATCCGGCGGGATGTGTCCTTCTCGCAAGGTCGGGAACCACGACGCGTCGTCGACGAGGAGCAGGCCTCCCGGCCGCAGCTTCGGCAACGCAGCGAGCGCGCACGAGATCCGGTACGCGCCGTCCACCACGACGAGATCGAGCGATGCATCGTCGAACGCAGTCGCCACGAGCACGTACGCCGGAAGATGCTCCCGCGCGAAGTAGATCCCACCGCTCTCCTTGTCCGGGTCGAGCGGGATCAGCTTGTAATCGACATTGCCGATGCCCTCCGCGCGCAGCCGCTCACATACGCGCGCGTACCACGCCGGATCGTGCTCGATGCTCGTGAGCGAGCCGACCCGGCGCGCGAACCACCCGGTGCTGCGCCCGCTTCCCCACTCGAGCGCGCGCCAGTCATCGCGGAGGTGGTCGTCGCAGAAGCGGATAGCGCCGGGTGCCATCCACGGCTCGCCGGGGTGGCGAAGCTCGTAGATCGCGCACCGGGCGCGATGGACGAGCAGCGACGGGCTCTTCAGATGACGCATCACGCTGCGAACGTTCACCGCGTCACCCTAACGGACGGAGAATGGGCGGAGCCGCCGGGCGTTCCCGCTCGGGTCGCGCGCGTCCCGACTATCGGTACTATCGGCGCTCATGAGCGAAGCGTTCGCGTGGACGCCGGCGCGCGAGTACGTCGATCGCGCGAACGTCTCCCGGCTGATGCAACGTCACGGCATCGCGACCTACGACGAGCTCGTCCGCCGCTCGCAGGAAGACATCGAGTGGTTCTGGTCGGCCGTGGTCGAGGATCTCGGCCTCGAGTTCTTCACGCCGTACCGGTCGGTCGTCGAGACGCCGAACGGGATCGCGTGGTCGGTGTGGTTCCAAGGCGGAACGATCAACCTGACCCACAACTGCGTCGACCGGTGGGCTGCGCGCGATCCCGGCAGGCGCGCGATCGTGTGGGAAGGCGAAGACGGCTCGACACGCACGCTTTCGTACGGCGAGTTGCGCGCAGAGGTGGACCGGCTTGCGAACGCGCTGTCCTCACTCGGGATCGGATCGGGAGATGCAGTCGGGCTATACATGCCGATGTCGCCCGAGGTGTGCATCGCTATCTACGCGTGCAGCAAGCTCGGCGCTATCTGGTTACCGATCTTCTCCGGCTTCGCGCCGGGAGCGGTGGCACAACGGCTCGACGACGCGCAGGCGGTTGCGATCATCACGCAGGACGCCTTTACGCGGCGGGGGCGCGTCGTCGAGATGAAACGAGCGGCCGACGACGCAGCTGCGCTCGCACCGACCGTCAAGCACGTGATCGTGCACAGGAGGCTCGGCGTCGACATCCCCTGGGACGACGCGCGCGACCGCGAGTGGCGCGCGTTCGTGAAGGATCAGCCGGATCATCGAGACGCGGCCAAGCTCGACCCCGAGCACCCGCTCTTCATCGCGTACACCTCGGGCACGACGGGCAGACCGAAAGGTGTCGTGCACGTGCACGGCGGCTTCCTCGTGAAGATCGCGGAAGAGGTCGCGTATCAGGTCGATCTGCACGACGACGAGCTGTTGTTCTGGGTCACCGACATGGGCTGGATCATGGGGCCGTGGGAAGTGATCGGCGCGCACGCGAACGGCGGCGCTGTGATGTTGTACGACGGCGCGCCGGACACGCCGGGACCGGACCGCATCTGGTCGATCGTCGAGCGTCACGGAGTCACGACGCTCGGTGTGTCGCCGACGCTCGTGCGCGCGCTGATGTCGCACGGCGACGAGCCGGTGCGCGCGCACGACCTTTCGTCGCTTCGCATCCTCGCCTCCACCGGCGAGCCGTGGAACCCCGAGCCTTGGTGGTGGTACTTCCGCACCGTCGGCGGCGCGCGCTGTCCGGTTATCAACATCTCGGGCGGGACCGAGGTCGGTGCATGCTTCCTGTCGCCGAGCCCTCTCGTGCCGTTGCGTCCGTGCACGCTCGGGACGGCCGCTCTCGGCATGGCGATCGACGTATACGACGCAGACGGCAAGCCCTTGCCGCCGGGAAAGGTCGGCGAGCTCGTCTGCACGAAACCGTGGCCCGGCATGACGCGCGGCATC
Organism: Actinomycetota bacterium; assembly: GCA_046263075.1. Classification (GTDB taxonomy): domain Bacteria; phylum Actinomycetota; class AC-67; order AC-67; family AC-67; genus JBHELL01. The sequence goes on from JBHELL010000094.1 coordinate 3,528, forward strand.
TGGGGAGACCCCGACCGCTACATCGACACGTACTGGTCGCGCTGGCCGGACGTGTGGGTTCACGGCGATTGGGCGAGCCGCGACGACGACGGGTACTGGTACCTGCACGGCCGCAGCGACGACACCCTGAAGGTCGCCGGGAAGCGGCTCGGCCCGGCAGAGGTCGAATCGATCCTCGTCGGGCATCCGGCCGTCGCGGAGGCGGCCGTCGTCGGGATCCCGGACGAGGTGAAGGGTGAGAAGGTCTGGTGTTACGTCGTCCTCAGGCCCGGCGTCGATGCGGCGGAGGAGCTACGGCAAGAGCTGCGCGCCCTGGTCGCAGCCGAGCTCGGCAAGGCGTTCACCCCGGACTCTGTCCGGTTCACGAAGGCACTTCCGAAAACCCGGTCGGCGAAGATCGTCCGCCGAGCCGTGCGCGCGCTCGCGCTCGGAGAAGACCCGGGGGACCTGTCGAGCCTGGAAGATCCGGCAGCCCTGGACGCAGTGCGCGGGGCCCTGTAGCGAGCCGGGGGAGGAACGGCGGGCTGCAGGGAGAACCTCTACGGGTAACTGACCCCCCAGAGGAATCGGACACCGATGCGCCGGATCGCGTTCGTCCTGCTGCTCGTCGCCTTCGCCCTGCCGCTGCAGGCGCGCGCGGCGGTGCCGCCGGTGCCGGGCGGGATCACGATCTCCCCGAGCGCGTCGTTCATGCCGCCGTCGATCACGATCCCTCACGGAACGCAGCTTTGGTACCTCAACGTTTCCAGCGGGAGCAGCACCACCCACGACCTCACGAGCGTCGACGGCTGGTTCACGACGGGCCCCGTCCAGGTGCGATCGCTCGTCCCCGTCCCGGGGACGGAAACGCTCGGCGTTGGGACGTATCCCTTCCTTTGCACGAGACACCAAGGGATGGTGGGAACGCTTGTCGTGGAATAAGCGGACGCGCGCGCTGGTCGCGTGCGCTGTATTGGCAGGCGCGCTGGGCGTCGGCGCTCCCGCGCATGCGACCTCGGGCGGCATCGTCATCGCATCGCGCGCCAGCTACGTGCCGGGGGACAACCGGAACCACACGCCGGTCGTGACCCCGCACGGCTCGACGCTGACCTTCACCAACCTCGATCCGGCATCGTTCCTTCCGCACACGCTAACTGCGGACGCTCTCGATCCGACCTGCACGACGGATTGCCCGCCGCCGGCTTTCGATTCCGGTCAGCTCAATTTCAAGGACTCCGTGACGCTCGACGTGTCGACGCTGCCCGGAGGCGTCTATCACTTCCATTGCAACAACCACATCGACATGCACGGGACCCTGTGCATCGAGAGTCCCGAGGCACCCGATCTTTGCTCGCTACAAAGCTCGTAACAACAGAGGGGAGCTCCATGAAACGCATCATCTTGGTTACCGGCGTCGCGCTCGCGATGCTGGCTCCAACGTTCGCGAAGGCCGGGATCCCGGGGTTCGAAACCGGATCGTGCGTCTACCCGTCGAACCTGCCGTTGCCGGGAAGCAGCGGAACCGTGATCGACACGTCGAACTATCCGTCGATCCAAGCGGCCGTCGACGCGGCGCACCCGGGCGACACCGTGCTGATCGCAGCCGGGCAGTACAACAACTTGAATCAGCCGAGCGGTCGCCTCGGACAGGGCCAGTCGCTCGGGTCAATGGTGCTCGTCCAGACGCCGGGACTGCGCATCCGCGGCGCGAGCCACAGCGGAACCGTCTTGGACGGAACGCACTACTCGGCGCCGAACACGCCGGTCCTCGACGGCGACGGGCTGCCCAAGTCGTCCTACGACGTCGGGATCGAGGTCGAAGCCGACGACGTGCTCGTCGAGAACTTGACCGCCCATAACTTCTTGTACCACGGCATCCACTGGTTCAACGTCAAGGGGTACTGGGGTCGCTACCTCACCGCGTATGACGAAGGCGATTACGGCATCTTCGCGTTCGGTTCGCGCTGCGGCGAGTTCAGCGATTCCTACACGAGCGGCAACCCGGACTCGGGCTTCTACATCGGCGAGTGCTTCCCCTGTGACGCCGTCGTCCACCACATCGACGCCGAGCAGAACGCGCTCGGTTACTCGGGAACCAACGCCGGCGGGAACCTCGTTCTGCGCGATTCGATCTGGAGTCACAACGGGATCGGCATCTCGCCGAGCTCGCTCGACAGCGAAGCTCGTCCCCCGGAGCGCGGCCTCGAGATCAAGAACAACATCGTCGATGAGAACAACCAGCAGGATGCTCCGGGGCTCGGGATCCAGTCGAGCTTCTGGGGTCTCGGCATCGTCCTGCCCGGCGTGAACTCGAACATCGTCGCCGGCAACCACGTCGTCGACAACGCGGTCGCGGGCGTCGTGATCTCTCCCTTGCCGAGCGACAACAACGTCTATCTCGCGTCGGGCAACGCGGTGTGGGGCAACCTCGTGACGCACGACGCGACGCTCTATCCGAACAGCTTCGATCTCGCGCAAGGTGCATCGTCGGGTCCAGACAACTGCTGGGCGGACAACACGTACGGCACCTCCGCGCCGCCGGCGCCGATCCTCACCACTGTGTGGGGATGCGACGCGAACGTCGGCACATGGGTGACGCCTCCCGGCGGCGATCCCCGTGTCGAGGCGAAGCTCGTGCTCGACGTCGCGGGTGCGCCGGCACCGGTCGGCGACGAGCGTGCCGTCAGGCCGTGGCAGACCTGGCCGGCGCCGTCGTGCACGGTGGCCACCGTGGCCGGTCGCAACGTCGGGCCGTGCATCGACGCGCCGTCGGGCGCCATCACGACCTGGCTGCCTGCGCTCGGATTGGACGCGTAAAGCCGTGAAGGAACGCACGACGCGGGCCCCGTGGCGTAACGCCATCGGGCCCGCGTTGCTGCTTTCGGTCGGCGTTGTCGCGTGGGAGCAGCTCCTCCACGCCGCGCGCCACGTGGAGCCGCCCGGTCCGGTCGCCCCGCACCTCGCCCTCGACGCCGTGCTTGCGTTGCCGCTCGCGTATGCGGCGGTGACGCTCACGCTGCAGCTGTTCCGCCGCCGCAGTGCTGCGCGCGCGGTGGTCGCGTCTGCTCTATTCACGTTGTTGCTCGTTCCCGCCGTCGGCGCGCACAAGCTGGCGCATAAGCTCGTCGCGCCGAGCGGCGCGCACGTGCACCGTTCCGCCGTCGAACAGCAGAGCCTCATCGCCCACGGCTTCCACGACGCGCTGCTCGGTCTCCCGGTGGCACTCCTGATCGCACTGTTTTCGATCGGAGCCATGCCGCCGGCACCTTCGCGGAAGACCGCGGCGACGGCGCTCGCGTTCGCGACCGTGTTCACGACGTTGCCGGGGCACGCTGCAGGGCCCGTGATCACGCCGTTCGTCGCGCAACTCCCGATCCCGGCGGTGCTGAGCGGCAGCCAGATCACGCTCACTGCACGAGAAGCCGACGTGCCGATCCTGCCCGGGATGCCGGCCACGCACATGTGGACCTACAACGGGACGTTCCCCGGCCCGACGATCCATGCAACTGCGGGACAGCCGATGTACGTGACCCTCGTCAACAACCTGCCGTCGCAAGACGGCGACGTCACGATGCATCAGCACGGTGAACATGCCGAGTCGCAGTACGACGGGCAGCCCCATGCGAACCTCATCGCGCCCGGAGGGTCCTACACGTACCACTTCGATTACACCGAAGCGTCGGCGCCGGAGCGGGGGGCGATGCAGTGGTATCACGACCACATGATGGACGTGACGGGCCGGAACATCTGGAACGGGCTCGCCGGCATGGTGATCCTCGACGACCCGACCGAAGCGCCGATCAACGCGGCGTTGCCGAGCGGCGATCGCGACATCCCTCTGATGGTCGTCGACCGCTCGTTCGATCAGAACGCCCAGATCGACTACGGCACGTTCAACCCCGACGGCAGGCTCGGCGATGCCATCCTCGTGAACGGAGCACCGCAGCCGAACTTCAACGTCGCCAACGTGAAGTACCGGCTCCGCATCCTCAACGCCTCGAACGCGCGCAGCTACGACTTCAAGTTGTCCGACGCCCAGCCGATGATCCAGGTCGCAACCAAGAGCGGCCTGCTGCCGGCGCCGGTCACCCGCACGCACATCCAACTGGGCCCGGCCGAGCGCGCCGAGGTGATCGTCGACTTCTCGCACCATCAGGTCGGTGACAGGATCGTGTTGCAGAACGCGCTCGGCTTCGGGGCGAACCTCAACAGCGCGATGCAGTTCACGGTCACATCGACCGCGAGCGACACGAGCACGATCCCGCAGACGCTCCGAGCCGCCCCGGTGTTCGACGACACGCTGCCGCTCGGTCCGACGCGCGTGTGGGACTTCGGTCAGGATCCCGTCACCAACGAGTGGACGATCAACGGGAACGGCTTCGACCCGAACCGGATCGACGCGATGCCGAAGCTCGACACGGTGGAGCGATGGATCTTCATCAACACGTCGTCCGTCGACCACATCGTGCACATCCACGATGTGGACTGGGAGATCCTCTCGCGCGTGCTCCTCGGCTCGACGGACACGTCCGGCATCCTGACCACCGAGCCGGGCTTACGCGAAAGCTTCCGCCTCCGTCCGAACGAGGTGGTCACGATCGAATCGAAGTTCACCGATCACATCGGCACCTTCGTGTTCCACTGCCACATCCTCGAGCACGAGGATTACGCGATGATGGACCAGTTCCAGGTCGTGCGGTAAGGACCGAGTCGCGCGCAACCTGAACCTCCGCCATGCTTAGGGCATGGCTCAGCTCACACCGTCGGCCGGCTACACGCTGACGCTGCGCGTCAACCTCGTGAACGAGCCCGGCGCGCTCGGCCGGCTGACCACGGCGATCGGGCGCGCGGGCGGCGATCTCGGTGCGATCGATCTCGTGGAGCACCGCGGCAAGGTCGTCGTCCGGGACATCACCGTCAAGTGCCGCGACGAAGGCCACGGGCAGCAGATCGTGCGCGCGCTGGATCAGCTCGAAGGTATCGAAGTGCGATCGGTGTCGGATCGAACGTTCGACATGCACGCCGGCGGCAAGATCACGGTCGAGTCGAAGTTCCCACTGCGGTCGCGGGACGAGCTATCGATGGCGTACACACCCGGCGTCGGACGGATCTCGCGCGCGATCGCCGACGAACCCGACCGCGTCTGGGACCTCACCATCAAAGGGAACTCCGTGGCCGTGCTCACGAACGGGACGGCGGTTCTCGGGCTCGGCGACGTCGGACCCGAAGCCGCGATGCCGGTCATGGAAGGCAAAGCGATGCTCTTCAAGGAGTTCGCGGGCATCGATGCGTACCCGATCTGCGCGCGCGCGAGGACAGCGGACGAGCTGGTGGCGATCGGTGAGGCGATCGCTCCCGGGTTCGGGGGGATCAATCTCGAAGATGTGGCCGCGCCGATGTGTTTCGACGTCGAGCGGCGGTTGCGTCACTCGCTCGACATCCCCGTATTCCACGATGATCAGCACGGAACGGCCGTCGTGACCCTGGCCGCGCTGATCAACGCGGCGCGGGTCGTAGGCAAGCCGCTCGGCGACATACGGGTCGTGTTCCTCGGGATGGGGGCCGCCGGAGTGGCCTGCGCTCGTCTCCTCCTCGACGTCGGCATCGGCGATGTGATCGGCGTCGATCGCGCCGGTGTCGTGCATGCGTCGCGGTCGGAGAACATGAACGAAGAGAAGCGGTGGATCGCGCAGAACACCAACGAGGAGGGGATCACGGGATCGCTCGAAGATGCGCTGCGCGGCGCCGAGGCGTTCATCGGGCTCAGCGGTCCGGCTCTCGTGAGGCCCGAGTGGCTGAAGGGGATGACGAACGACGCCGTCGTGTTCGCGCTGGCGAATCCGATCCCCGAGGTGATGCCGGAAGAGGTGCCCTCGAACGTGCGCATCATCGCCACCGGCCGGAGCGACTATCCGAACCAGATCAACAACGTCCTCGTGTTCCCGGGGTTCTTCCGCGGCCTGCTCGACCGGCGCGCGCGCCGGGTGACGCCGGGCATGGAGGCGGCGGCCGCGCGCGCGCTCGCAAGCATCGTGTCGGACGGGGAACTCGTCGAGGAGTACATGGTTCCAGCCGTGTTCGACCGCTGAGTCGTCCCGGTGGTGGCCGCTGCGGTCGGCGACGAGGTCGAACGGGAAGGCTGCGGCCGCTCCTAAGGCAGGAATCTCCAGAACGGCGTCGAAGCAGCAGCTACGTTCGAGCGGGGGAGCCACTCATGCGTCGTGTCCTATTCCTTGCATCCCTTCTTTGCCTTGCCGGCCTTTCCCCGGCGCGCGCAGGCGTGTCGGCCGGCGCAAGCATGTCCCAGTCGATCAGCCTTCAGGCGTTCGACCCGGCGTCGGGGGCGCAGCTCGAGCTCTACGTCGTCGGTACGGCGACTGCGTCGAACGGCACCCAACCGGTGTCGCTGTCGTGGGTGGCGAGCGGCGCGTACCGCAGTCAAACCCTCAACATCCAGCTGGCGCCGAACCAGCAGATCTCCCCGACCGCATCGACGTTCGATCTTCTCGGGAACTCCGGCACGTTCAGCGCGCAGCTAACGCGTGATTCGACGACACCGGGACCGCCGGTCGCGTTCAACCTCACGTTCACCCGCCCGGCTTCGCTCGGCTATTGCTTGCCCTGCGTCAACCAGAACGCGTGGTACGACCCGAGCACGTCGAGCCTTTCCGCCTCCGCGTCCGCATTCCCCGGCATCTACCGCAACGGCTACACGGTGGGCGGAACCGCGTTCGACCTGCCCTACCCGACGAACGGATTCGGATTCACGTTCTACCAAACCACGCTGCCGGCACTCGCCGGCGGGACCGCACCCTAACCATCCAGACCTGGAGGGAAAGATGAAGAAGAGATCGATCTGCATGCTCGGCCTCGCGCTCGTCGCAGCGATGACCGTCCTGCCCGCGCGCGCGACGCTCACGTCGGCGGTGGACTTCGCAGAGTTCGCGTCGTTGAACTTCAGCTCGTACGACCCGATGATCAACACCTACACGCAAGGCGCCATCCAGCTGTACACGAACGTCGTGGCGTCGCAGAACGGCACATCGGTCACGCCCACGGCGGATCTCATCGGAAATGCCTTCTATAGCGTCTGCACATTCTCCCCGGCGTACTACTGCACGACGAACGATCTATTCCCGACCCAAGTGGTTTCGCCGACCGCGCTTTCGATCGCGCCTTTGGGGAACAGTGCCCACCTCACGGCGTGTCTGACGCCGACATCGGGCCCGTGCAAGACGTTCGATCTGACGCTGTCGCAGCCGCAGTCGCTCGGCGTGCAAACGTGTCTCCCGCCGATCAATTGCGCGTTGCCGAACGCATGGGTCGACACCGCGACGAACAAGGCAGGTGCATCGAATTACGCGTTCGTCGGCATCGCGCGCTATCCCTACAGCGAGGTTACCGGCACGTTCGACGGAGTCGCCTACGTGCCATCGACGTATGGTGGGCAGTTCGCGCAGACGTTCCAGGGTGCGTACCTGCCGATTGGGGTTGCTGCGCCGTAAGGCTCGACGGGAGCTGAAAGGGTCGGGCAACCGGCCCTTTCTTCTTTTGGGCGCCTCTCTTATTCGCTCCGCACGAAGACGCCGCGGAAGATCGTCGAGACGTACAGCGGGTCGGCTACCGCCGTTAGCGCCGGCTGCACCTGGAGGAACAAAGAGGGGGCCGCGGCGCCGTTGGCGCTCTTGAAGGCGAGAGGGAACGGCTTCGGGATCTGCGCCGGCCATGTCTGATCGAGTGGGATGACCTCGCGCAACAAGGAGTCGTCCCGCTTCGATGATCCGGCCGCTGAGATCGCGTACACGTTCGCGTCGGCACCCGACCACATCGCGGCATACAACCGCCCCGCGTCGCGAGGATCGAGAACGAGCGATTGGATCTTTCCGGCGCCGAGGTCCACGAGCGGCGAGAACTGCAAGGTCGACACGGATGCTTTCGAGACGATCCCGTCCTTGTCTCCGATATAGATCGTCGAGCCGTCGGGCGTAAGCGCGATCCCCCACACGCCTCCGCACGCTGCGCGCGCGAGCGTCCACGTGACTCCGCCGTCACTCGACGCGTACAGCCCGGCGTTCGTTCCGGCGAAGATCTTGCTCGGGTCCTTCGGGTCGATGACGACGGTTGGTGTGATGCGTTGCGACGTGTCGACGATGTCGGCGCAGCCCGATGGAGGCAACACGATCGACCGCCACGTCATCCCGTCATCGTCGGAGATCATCAGGCTGCCGTTGTCAGGCGTGGAGCCGACGGCGCCATTGCTCGCCTGGATGTACCCCACGACGATCGTCGCCGTGAGCCGAACAGGATCGCGCCACACCGCAAGCCCGTTCCCACGTATCCCGCCGATCAGCTTCCGCCACGAGACTCCGAGCGTGTCCGACACGTATACGCCACCCGGTCCGATGGTTGGCTCCGTGCCGCGGAGGCTCGTTACGTCGTAGGCGGCGACGTACATCCGGTTCGGAAGCACGCCGTCGTACGCGATCCCCTCGACCGCGCAGGCGTCGAGACCGGTGATCGCAACGAGTTCCTTCCGCGTGAAGCGGTACTCGCTGTCCATCCCAGGGGGAACGGCGCTCGGGGGATCAGGGGGCAGAAGGCACCCGGGGGTAAGGTCGGCCCACCCGCCGCCGGTCTCCGACACGTAGAGGCCGTGCAGGAA
>JBHELL010000095.1:0-10033 GCA_046263075.1 Actinomycetota bacterium
CTTCCGCAGCGTACGGCGGGTCGTACTGCCCTACCTGGGTCATGCGCTCGGTCCGCCGCCGACGCCCGAGCCGCGAAGCATCATCGCGCGACGATCCCCCGCTCCAGCGCGCGCGCGATCACCACGCGTTGGATCTGGTTCGTCCCTTCGTATATCTGAGTGATCTTCGCGTCGCGCATCATCCGCTCGACGGGGAACTCCTTCACATATCCGTACCCGCCGAGGATCTGAACCGCGTCCGTCGTCACCTTCATGGCGGTGTCGGAGGCGTAGCATTTCGCGATCGCCGCCCAGTACGACACGTCTTGCTCGCGCGCGGCGACCTTCGTAGCGGCCTTGTATACGAGCATCCGTGAGGCTTCGATCGCCATCGCCATGTCGGCGAGCATGAACTGGATGCCTTGGAACTTGATCACGGGTTGATCGAATTGCTGCCGGTCTTTCGCGTATGCCACCGCGTGGTCGAACGCTCCCTGGGCTATCCCGAGCGCCTGCGCCGCGATCGTCGGTCGTGAGTAATCAAGCGTCCGCATCGCGTACGTGAAGCCGAGGTTCTCGTCGCCCAGCACGTCGTCGGCCGGCGCGACGTAGTCGGAGAGCACGACCTCGCGGGTCGGTGACCCCCTGATGCCCATCTTGTGCTCCTCGCGGCCGATACCGAAGCCCGGCTTCTCCGATCGAACGATGAAGGCCGTGATGTTCTTCCCCTTGCTTCCCCCGGGATCGGAGACCGCGAAATACGTGTATGTATCCGCGACGCCTGCATTCGTGATGAACCTCTTCGTACCGTTCAAGACATACGAACCGTCGGACTGGCGCACGGCGCGCGACCGCATCGCTGCGGCGTCAGATCCGGAGCCGGGCTCCGTCAGGCAGTAGGCCATCTGACGCTCGCCGCGCACGATCCCGCCGAGCAGCTCCTTTTTCTGTATCTCGTTTCCCGCAAGCATCACCGGGATGGCTCCGAGCCGGTTGACGAGTGGGATGAGCGACACGCCCGCAGACACGCGAGAGACTTCCTCGATGAAGATGCAGAACTCAATGGGACCACCCGTGCCGCCATGCTCCTCGGGGTACCCGATCGACATGAGGTCGTTGCGCACGAAGAGTTCGTGCATGTCGGCCGGGTACTCGTCGCGCTCGTCGATCTCTGCCGCGCGCGGGGCGATCTTCTGCTCCGCGAGGTCTCGCACGCTCGCTCGGAACAGCTCTTGTTCTTCGGTGGGCTGGTAGGAAGTCATGTGCGGCATCCTACCGCTGCGTTAGGAAGTCACCTCCGGCGAGCCGAGCTCGCGCGAACGTCTAACCTCGCACCGTGCGCCGACACCACACGTGAAGTCACTTCGTGTCCGGCGGCGGCATGCCTTGTAGATTGCGTCCAACCTGGATGGGGGAAGAGATGGCCCAACGCGCGCGCACCACACCGAAGAGGCGCGCGCGCACGGTGGCGAAGAAGCCGCAACGACTGAAAGAGCGCGCCACGCCGAAGCGATCGCAACGCCTGAATAAGTCGCAAGCGAAGAGGCCGCAACGGCTGCAGAAGGAGCAGAAGCGGCAACCTGCACGAGCACTGCCGGCCGGGTTTCCAGACGTCGTGTCCGCCGCGCTGCGCCGGAGCAGAAGACCGCGCGCGCGCACCGACATCTGGCATGCGCTCGAGGAGCGGCTCGACATCTCATTGATGCGCCCGCAGCTCGTCGACGGTGTCGAGATCGTGGAGTTCGCGACGCGCACCGGTGAGGGCTATGCGATGGTCGCGAACCCATCGCGCACGTTCCATCTTCGCATCGCGCGCGGCGATATCGCGCTGTTGCGCGCGATGGATGGGGAGCGGACGGTGGCCAAGCTCGTGCTCGACCGCTTCAAGGACAACGGCGACATGGAGATGCCCTCGATCACGGGATTCGTCGCGCAGCTGTACGAGGCCGGTTTCCTGACCGATCGATACGTGGACGTGCAGGCCTCATTGACGCGCGCGATCACCCCACCTCGCCGCAGACGATTTTCCAAGTTCGTCCGGACGCAGACGATCGAGTGGGAGGGTGCCGGCTCGTTCTTCAAGAGGCTCTACGACGGCGGCTTCCGTTTCGCGCTGACGAAGCCGTTCCTCGCGTTCGCGATCCCGTTGTCTTTGTTCGGCTTCTCTATCTTCTTGATGCTTCGGATCACCCATCGAGCGACGTTCGGCTCGACGGGGTCGATCGCGATCGAGGGCTTGATCGTCCTCGGCCTGAACTATGGGCTCGTCTTCGTGCACGAGATCGGTCATGCATTGCCATTGGTTCACTACGACCGCCGGATCGAGAATGCCGCATTCCAGCTGTACTTCGGCGCACCGACATTGCTCGTGACGGCGCCGGACGTGCTGATGCTCGACAAGCGTCGTCGAATCACGCAGGCGGTCGCCGGTGTGTTCACCGAATCCTTGTTCGCGGGCTCCGCTTCGATCATCGCGTGGCTCGCGCCGCATTGGTGGCTGTCCGACGCTCTGTTCAAGTTCGCCGTTCTGAACTACTTCTACATCTTCTTGAATCTCGTGCCGCTGCTCGAGCTGGACGGGTATTGGATCATGACCGATCTGCTCGACACGCCGGACCTGCGACCGCGCGCGCTGTCGTTCGCGCGGCACGATCTCCCTCGCAAGATCGCGCGCCGCGAGAAGATCACGCCGTACGAATGGGCGTTGTCGATCTACGCGGTCGTCGGCTCCGCGTTCACCATCGTCGTTCTGTGGCTGAGCTTCTCCTTCTGGCGGCAGTTGTTCAGTGGATTCGTCGGCCGCCTCTGGCACGGCGGCATCCCCACACGATTGATCCTGCTCCTGCTCGCCGTCGTGGTGGGCGGTCCGCTCATCCGCGGCATCGTGAAGCTGTCGAGCCTCGCCCTGCGGCGCGCGCGCGCGCTCGTCGACCTGCTCGCCTTCCGGCTCCAGACGAAGTGGCGCGTCGAGGCGGCGGAGCTGATCGACGCGCTCCCGTTGTTCTCGGATCTGCCGGAGGATGCACTGAACGATCTCGCGGGACGGGTGAAGCTTCGTACGGTCGGGCAAGGACGCGCGGTCATCCGGCAAGGCGAGCGGCCGGAGAGTTTCTTCGTGGTGCGGTCGGGTGAGCTCGAGGTGATCGATGAGACGCCGATCGGCGAGCGTTCGCTCGGTGGCCTCGCGCGCGGGCAGGCGTTCGGTGAGCTCGGTTTGCTCGAGCGCGCACCGCGGCGAGCGACGGTTCGCGCGCGCACGGAAGCGGAGCTGTTCGAAGTGGATCGAGGCACTTTCGACCGGCTGCTCGCGGATCAAGCGCGCGCGCCGCGGTTCGGACCGACGATGGCTCAGGCCGCGGAGCTGTCGACGCTGCCGCCGTTCGCGCATCTCTCCGGAGAGCAGATCGCGCGTGTGCTGCGGTACGGTTCGTGGGTGAACGTTGCGCCGGGGGAGCGGCTCGTCCGACAAGGGGAAGCGGGAGATGCGTTCTACGCGATCGCATCGGGGCAGTTCGACGTCATGCGGGATCGTCGACAGGTCATGACGCTCGGCCCCGGTGGCCACTTCGGCGAGCTGGCATTGCTGCGACACGAGAAGCGCGCGGCGACGGTTCTGGCGACGACGCCGGCGCGCGTGTTCCGGCTCGACCGGAAAGGGTTCGACATCTTGCTCAAGCGATCGTTCCGCGAGGGTGTTCTGCGCGCGCATGGGGGCCGAAAGGTGGTGGCGCGCTGATGGACTGCTGGCATTGCAGGAAAACCGCGGTCGGGGCGTGCCGCTTCTGTGGTCGCGGGATCTGCGAGGACCATGTCAAAACCCAGCCGTTCGTGATCGACATCTTCCGAACGTCGTCCGACAAGCCGCGCGCGCTCGTCGTGGAGGATGCGCTCTTCTGTGGGACCTGCTCGCCACGGCCCGATCCGATCGAGCTGCCGGAGCTCGACGATCTGTGACACGCGTCACACGGATCTGGTGACGTTTGACGTGTCGAGCCCGTGACAGAGGTCACGCGCGCCACGGTGACGACCGGCACAGCCTTCACGTGGCTGATGCGAGACGATACGACGTGCCCACAGGAGGTGCCGGATGGCAGCCAAGAAGAAGATCAGCCCCAAGAAGCCTGCAGCGAAGAGCACGGCGAAGACGACAGAGACCGGCAAGGCAGCGACGCGCGTAACGCGCGGCCTGCGCGGTGTGCGTGGCGTGCGTGGAGTGCGCGGCGTACGCGGAGTGCGCGGCGTTCGATAAGCGGGGATCTCAGGGGGACGAACGGGCGGCCCGGCGGGCCGCCTGTTCGCATCCCGGCCTCGGGTCGAACCGCGCGTCCTAGCCCCGACAGCGCGCGCCCCGTAGGCTTCGGCTCCCGATGGGAGCCGACGACGCTCGCGCCTTGGAGCGCGCGATGATGGCAACGCCTGTGCTTGCCGACACGCCGCCGTCGGCGGTGCGCGCCCTGGCCTCGAAAGGATCGCTCCAACACGTGCGCAAAGGCACCTCGCTGTTCTGGCAAGGCGACGAATCGCGCGACGTGTTCTTCCTCCACGACGGCCGCGTCGAGCTGAGCAACGTCAATCAGACTGGCTACCGCGGCTACCACACGGCGTTCGACCCGCCCCAGTTCTTCGGCGAGCTCGGCGTGCTCGCCGGCCTCCCAAGAAGCTCGAGTGCGGTCGCGGTGGACGACTCGCTCGTGTGGATCATCCGCGGCTCGTCTTTCGCGTCCTTCGTGCAGGATCACGCGCGCGCGGCCTTCGGGCTGGTGCGCGCGCTCGCCCAGCAGGTGCTCGAGCACGAGTCTCTCGTCGACGATCTGCTCTTCCTGGACCTCCGGGGCCGGGTCGCGAAACGGTTGCTCGGCCTCGTTGCGCCGAGCCTCAACAAGCTGCCCCCCGACGGCACGATGGTGCCGTCCGTCGTCACCCACGCGGACCTCGCGAGCCTCGCCGGTGGGAGCCGCGAGAACGTCACGCGCATCCTCTCCGACTTCCAGAAGCGCGGGATCGTCGGTCGTTCGGGGAAGCGGTACGTCTTGAAAGACGTGAAGGCGCTCCGGCGCTTCGCGAGCCTGTGACCGGCCGTGTCTCGATCGGCCCCCGCGCGCGGCCGGTTTGACCGAGCCGCACCAGCGGATAATCCTTCCTGCGAGACCAGGAGGATCCCGTGCCCGCAGACATCTACGAGATCGCAGATATCCCGCCGCTCGGTGAGATCCCGCGCCGGATGTACGCGCAGGTGATCCGTCCTGAACGCTTCGGCGAGCCGCAGAAGGCGTTCCAGATCGAAGAGATCGAGATCCCTGCAGTGGGACCGCACGATGCGCTCGTACTCGTCATGGCCGCCGGCATCAACTACAACAACGTGTGGGCCGCGCGCGGTATCCCCGTCGACATCACCAAGGTGCACGGCCGCTTCGACGAGCCGACCGACTTCCACATCGGGGGTTCCGATGCGAGCGGCATCGTCTACGCCGTCGGCGACAAGGTCACGAACATCAAGATCGGCGATCGGGTCGTCGTGCACTGCGGCCAGTGGGACGTCGACGCCGTTCCCGCCGGCACGGACCCGATGTATCACTCGAGCTTCCGGATCTGGGGATACGAGTCGAACTGGGGCTCGTTCGCACAATTCGCGAAGGTGCAGGCGCATCAATGCATGCCGAAGGCGCCGCACCTGACGTGGGAGGAAGCCGCAGCACCCACGCTCGTCGGTGCAACGGCGTACCGCATGCTGCACGGCTGGCCGCCGAACGACGTCAAAGCCCGGGACGCGGTGCTCGTGTGGGGCGGGGCCGGCGGTCTCGGCTCGATGGCGATCCAGCTCGCGGCCGCTGCGGGCGCGAAAGCCGTTGCCGTCGTGTCGAGCGAGGAGAAGGTCGAGTTCTGCAAGAAGCTCGGCGCGGTCGGGGCGATCAACCGGAAGGGCTTCGATCATTGGGGCATGCTTCCGCACTGGACCGACGAGAAGGCGTTCGCCGCGTGGTCCGAGGGAGCGAAGAAGTTCGGCAAGGGGTTCTGGGAGGCGCTCGGTGAGAAGCGCGCGCCGGCGATCGTGTTCGAACACCCCGGGGAATCGACGATCCCGACGTCCATCTTCCTCTGCGACACCGGAGGGATGGTCGTGATCTGCGCGGGCACGAGCGGCTACAACGCCACGGTCGATCTCCGCTACCTGTGGATGCGCCAGAAGCGGTTGCAGGGCTCCCATTTCGCGAACGACGAGCAGGCATATGCCTTCAACGACCTCGTCGTCGCGGGAAAGATCGACCCGTGCCTTTCGCAAACGTTTTCGTTCGAGGGCATCGGCGAGTGCCATCAGCTGATGTCCGAGAACCGGCATCCCGAAGGGAACATGGCGGCCCTCGTCGGTGCGGGGCGCGAAGGGTTGAAAGACCTCGCATAAACGCGAACGAGGCCCCGAAGGGCCTCGTCCAGAGCGTTGGGCTTGGTCTTACGAAACGATAGCGCCGACGCACGGGAACCCGTCCGCGTCGTCGATGAGCTCGAGGAACCCGGTGCCTGCGGCACCCACGAGCAAGCGGGTCTCGATCAGCAGGCTGTTGAAGATGTTGCCCGCCACCGGGGACCCGAAGAAGGTCGTCTTGCCGATCGGGATCACGATCGAGATCTTCCCAGGCGAGCCGGGAGTGAACGTCGCCGTCGTGTTGCCGACGACCGTCGTGAGTTTGATGGGACCGGTCGTGTCGAGGTAGCCGTAATCGGCCTTCAGCACCGGCGCAACGGTCGCTGCACCCGGACGCGTCACCGTCACCTCGACGAACTTCCGGTTCTGGACGGGGTCACCGGTGGGGTAGTTGAAATAGAACGTATAGATCGCGTTGAGCTCGTCGCCCGCGAGGGACGCCGTCTCGATGTTCGCCGTCCACTTCGATTGGCCAGTGCCCGTGTTGCTGATCCAGCCTTCGGTGATGTCGGTGCCGGGGCCCCACACGTCGCCGAACGGGATGCCGCTCTGGTTGCCGCCGATCGCGCCGTTGTAGTCGTTCTGGTCGTCAGCCAATTGCGGGTTCGACTCCGTCGCACCCCCGGTACTGCAGTCGTAAGTTGCGTGAGCCGAGGGGATGGCCGCGAAGCCGAGCATCATGGCCAGCCCGAGAAGCGTTGCGATAGGTCTACGCACGACAGAACCCCTCCT
This sequence comes from Actinomycetota bacterium, assembly GCA_046263075.1. GTDB lineage: Bacteria > Actinomycetota > AC-67 > AC-67 > AC-67 > JBHELL01. The sequence goes on from JBHELL010000095.1 coordinate 7,133, forward strand.
ATGTGGTCCGGGATAGGTTCGGCGGCCGCGCCTCGGTTTCCTGCCGGTCAGACCTTGATGATCAGTGCGTCTCCCTGGCCGCCGCCTCCGCAGAGGGCGGCCGCCCCGATGCCACCCCCGCGGCGTTTCAGCTCGTAGGCCGTCGTCAGCACGAGGCGCGCGCCGGAGGCGCCGATGGGGTGCCCAAGGGCCACCGCGCCGCCGTTGACGTTGATCTTGTCCTCGGAAACGCCGAGGTCCTTGGTCGACACGATCGCCACCGATGCGAAGGCTTCGTTGATCTCGTAGAGATCGAAGCTCGACGGATCCGCGCCGATCTTCGCCGCTGCAGCCTTGATCGCGTGCGACGGCTGGTGATGGAGGGACGCATCCGGTCCCGCGACTTGTCCGTGCGCGACGATCTCGGCCAGCGGCTCGAGACCGAGCTGCTCCGCCTTCTCGCGCGACATGACGAGGACGGCTGCAGCGCCGTCGGAGATCTGCGACGCATTGCCCGCGGTGATGGTGCCCGTCTTGACGAACGCAGGGTTGAGTGTCGACAGCGACTCGGCGGTGGTGCCCGGACGGATGCCTTCGTCTTCTTCGATGCGGATCGGGTCGCCCCTGCGTTGCTTCACTTCCACAGGCGTGATCTCCTCGCCGAGCCTCCCGGCCTTCGTCGCTTCCGCCGCGCGCTCGTGGCTACGCGCCGACCATTCGTCTTGCTCCGCGCGTCCCACTTTCAGCTGTTCGTTGATCGAGTCCGTTCCTTGTCCCATGTGACAATGGTCGAACGCGCACCACAACCCGTCCTGGATCATCAGGTCGACGACTTCGGCGTTCCCCATGCGGAACCCGCCGCGCGCTTTCGGCATCGCGTACGGCGCGTTCGTCATCGATTCCATCCCGCCTGCGATCGCTATCTCGATGTCACCCGCGCGGATCAACGTGTCGGCGAGATGGATCGCGTTCAAACCGGAAAGGCAAACCTTGTTGATCGTGATCGCAGGGATGTTCATCGGGATGCCGCCCGCAACGGCCGCCTGCCGAGCCGTTATCTGTCCCTGTCCCGCCTGCAAGACCTGTCCCATGATGACGTAGTCGATCTGATCGCCCGAAAGGCCCGCGCGCGCGAGCGTCTCGCGGATCGCGACACCACCGAGATCCATCGCGGTGAACGAGGCGAACCCGCCTTGGAACTTGCCGATCGGGGTGCGCGCGCCCGAGACGATCACGGAACCGGCCATAGAGAAACCTCCTCGTTCGTGTAACGCGATTCTATGCCCGCGTCGGGGGCCTATTGCACCCCGTGCCTGCTCGGGTTCGGCGTCCACAAGCCGAACGCGCATCCGTTGGGATCCGAGAGGATCGCATAACGTCCGACCTCCGGAGAGATGTCGGTCGGCGGCTGTTCCAGCCACGCGCCGAGCGCCGTCGCCATCGTCACCGTGGCTTCGAGATCCTCCACGCCGACGTAGAGCATCACCGCCTGACCGTCGCCTGCGTCTTGCTCGACGAGCCCGCCCGTTCCCGTTCCTTCGCGCGTCGAGATCAACCAGTACGCGTGTTCACGGTCGTCGATCTCGGTGAACGTCCATCCGAACAATGCGCCGTAGAACTCCATCGCGCGCTCGGGTTGCGACGAGCGGATCTCGAACCACACCACAGGACTTCCCATCGCGCACCCACGATATAGGATGCGCGCATGCTCGAGCGCGTGCACCACGTGGGCATCGCCGTGCGGGATCTCGACTCGGCGATCGAGTTCTACTCGCGAACGTTCGGTGTGGATTTCACGTACCGGCACACCGTGCAAGACCAGGGTGTGGAAGAGGCGATGGGGCGGGTTGGGGAGTCGTGGATCCAACTCCTGCGTCCGCTCGGACCCGACACGCCGGTCGCGCGCTCGATCGACGCGCGCGGCGAAGGGGTGCACCACGTCGCGTACGCGGTGGACGACGTCGCGAACGCGATCGCCGACCTGCAGGCGAAAGGACTTCGCATGATCGACGAACATCCGCGCACAGGCTCACAGAACGCGCAGATCGCTTTCGTCCATCCGAAGTCGGTCGGTGGCGTACTCGTCGAGCTCGTCGAGGAATGAAGACCGAAGCCGAGCGCCGTACCGGCAATCCCCTTTCATTCCTGATCCGGATCATCATCGGCGTGGTCGTCCTCGGCTACGTCGCGTTGCGGCATCCCGCCGAGCTGTTCCACACGATCGGCAACGCGCGGCCAGGGTGGCTCCTTCTCGCGGCCGCCTTCCTGTTCGCAGGCGTCGGCGTGAGCGCCTTGCGATGGCGCGCGTACCTCGACGCGCTCGAGATCTCCTTGCCGCTTCGGACCTTGCTCCGGCTGTACTTCGTCGGCACGTTCTTCAACGCCTTCCTGCCGACGGGCATCGGCGGAGACGCGTACAAGGCGGTGCGTATCGGAAAGTCGGGACGGAGTGGGGCGCTCGCGTTCTCGAGCGTGTTCCTCGACAGGTTCGCAGGCATCGTCGCGCTCGGCGTGATGGGTTTCGCGGGCATCCTGATAGCGCTCGCGCAAGGCGTGCATCACTCACGGGTGTTGATCCTCGCCGCGGTTCTGAGCGCGGGCATCGTCCTCGGGGCGGCGGTGCTCCTGCTGTTCGGTGACAAGCTCATCGCGCGGTTCGTGCCGGACCGGAGCTGGGGCTCGTCGATCCGCCGCGCGATGCGCGGGATCCACGAAGCCGGGCGCCATCCCGGCGCATCCGCCCGAGGCTATGCCTACGGGCTCGCGTTCGATCTGCTCGTCCTCGCCGAGCACGTCGCGCTCGCGCGCGCGCTCGGCATCGGCAGCGTCGCGATCGCCGTCATGGCCGCGATCGTCGTCATCGCGTTCATGGCGACGCTGCTGCCGACGCCGAACGGACTCGGCTTCCGGGAGGCCGCATAC
>JBHELL010000096.1:0-6184 GCA_046263075.1 Actinomycetota bacterium
CGTGATCGTCGCGGGCGAGGGATCGATCGCAACCGTCGGTGAGCGCATCGCCGGAGGCGACGATTCGCTCGTCGTTTCCTCGGTCGAGATCTATGCAGAGCAGGGCTCGAACGTCACGTTCCTTTCCGTCCAGGATCTCCCGCAGACCGCATGGCACTTCGGGATCTCACGAGCGGTTGTCGGGCGCGACGCCGCGGTCCGCTCGCTGACGGCGACGCTCGGCGCGCGCTTCTCGCGTTCGCTCACGCACTCATACCTCGACGGAGCCGGCGCGCACGCTGAGATGCTCGGCGTGTACTTCGGGGACGGCGACCAGTTCGTCGATCACCGGACGTTGCAATCCCACCGGGCGCCGAACACGTCGAGCGTCCTCAAGTACAAAGGCGCGCTCAAGGGATCGTCGCGCGCTGTGTACATGGGACGGGTCGACATCGAGAAGGACGCGCCGCGTTCCGACGCGCAGCAAGAGAACCGTAACCTGCTGCTGTCGCCGCACGCGTCGGCGCTGCCCGAGCCGTTCCTCGAGATCAAGACATCCGAAGTCGTGCGCGCGACGCACGGCGTGTCGGTCGGCCGCCCCGACGCGCAAGTGCTGTTCTACCTGCAGAGCCGCGGGCTCGATCGTGACGATGCCGAGCATCTGTTCGTGAAAGGCTTCTTCCAAGAGGTGCTCGACCGCATTCCGGTCGCGAAGGTGCGCGAGACGCTCGAGAACGCCGTCGAGCGGGAGTTGGAGCTCGAGGGATGAGCCGCGTCCTCGTCGGGAAAGCGGCCGATCTCCAGCCGGGGATGGCGGTGCGCGTGGCGCTCGACGGAAGACCGGTCGCGGTGTTCAAGGTGGGCGACGACTTCTTCGCGATCGGCGACACCTGTACCCACGAAGAGGCGTCGCTGTCGGAGGGATACGTCGAGGACGACATCGTCGAGTGCCCGAAGCACGGCGCCATGTTCCACATCCCTACCGGCGCGGTGCGTTCGCTGCCGGCGACGAAAGACGAACCGACCTTCCGAACCGTCCTGGAAGGCGACGAGCTGTACGTGGAAGGATGAATCCGATGGCTGAAACACAGACCGCAGATCGCGCGATCGAGGCGAAACCGGGCGAGGTGCTGCTCGAGATCGAGGACCTTCGCGCCGGCGTCGAAAGCCGCGAGGAGATCTTGCGCGGCGTATCGCTGACGATCCGTCGCGGGGAAGTGCACGCGATCATGGGACCGAACGGTTCCGGGAAATCCACGTTGTCGTACGTCCTGACCGGCCGGCCCGGTTACGCCGTCACGCACGGGGCCGTGCGGTTCAAGGGTCAGGACCTGCTCGCGCTCTCGGCAGATGAGCGCGCGCGGCTCGGCATGTTCCTGGCGTTCCAGTACCCGCAAGAGATAGCCGGCGTCACCGTCATCAACTTCTTGCGCGCTGCGAAGAACGCGGTAACCGGAACGGAGCAATCGCCGATGCAGTTCCTCAAGTTCTTGCGCGAGAAGATGGCGTTGCTCGGGATGGACGACGACATGGTTCGCCGGTACGTGAACCAGGGGTTCTCGGGCGGGGAGAAGAAGCGGAACGAGATCCTGCAGATGGCGGTGCTCGAGCCGGACATGGCGGTGCTCGACGAGACGGACTCGGGGCTCGACATCGACGCCCTGCGCGCCGTGTCCGAAGGGATCAAAGCCGTTGCGCGGGAGAAGACGGGCGTGTTGCTGATCACGCACTACCAACGCATCTTGAACTACATCACGCCGGACTTCGTCCATGTGATGATCGGCGGTCGCATCGTTCGAAGCGGCGGCGCCGAGCTCGCCGCCGAGCTCGAGCGGACGGGGTACGATTCCTTCAGGGAGGACGGTGCGGGTCCGGTCGACGACATGGGCCCGCTGCCGTAGAGCCATGTTCGATCCCAAGGTCGTCCGCAAAGACTTTCCGATCCTCGAACGCCGTGTGCACGGCGACAAGCCGCTCGTGTACCTCGATTCGGCGGCGACGGCGCAGAAGCCGCGGCGTGTGATCGACGCTCTGACGGATTTCTACGAGCACCACAACGCGAACGTGCATCGCGGCGTCTACACGCTGGCCGAAGAGGCGACCGAGCTATACGAATCCGCGCGCGCGCGGATCGGCGCATTCATCGGGGCACCCGCGCGCGAGATCGTCTTCACGAAGTCGTGCACGGAAGCGATCAATCTCGTCGCGAACGCGTGGGGGCGCGCGTCCTTGAAGCGGGGCGATGAGATCGTCCTGTCCGAGATGGAGCACCATTCGAACCTGATCCCGTGGCAGATCGTCGCGGAGGCGACCGGAGCGAAGCTCGTACGGTTCCCGATCGAGGACGAGGGTTTCCTCGACATCGCAGCGTTGCCGGGGTTGCTCAACCCGCGCACCCGGATCGTGTGCGTGACGCAGATGTCGAACGTGTTGGGAACGATCACCGACATCCCCGCGATCGTTTCCGCGGCGCATGCGGCGGGCGCGCTCGTGCTGGTCGACGGCGCGCAAGGCGTGCCGCACATCCCGACCGACGTGCGCGCGCTCGGGTGCGACTTCCTAGCGTTCAGCGGTCACAAGATGCTCGGCCCGACCGGCTCCGGTGGGTTGTGGGCGCGCGCCGAGCTGCTCGAAGCGATGCCGCCGTTCCTCGGCGGCGGCGAGATGATCCTCGAGGTGTGGTTCGACAAGGCGACGTACAACGAGATCCCGTACAAGTTCGAAGCCGGTACGCAGCCGTTCGCACAGGCGATCGGGCTGGGCGCTGCGGTCGATTATCTGAACGACCTCGGCATGGACGAGGTGCGCGCGCACGAGATCGAGATCACCACCTACGCGCTGAAGCGGCTCGACGAGATCGACGGCTTGCGCGTCTTCGGTCCTCGCGATCCGTCGAGCCGGGGCGGCGTCATCTCGTTCTGGATGGACGATGTGCACCCACACGATCTGGCGACGATCATCGACACCGAAGGGATCGCGGTGCGCGCGGGTCATCATTGCGCGCAACCGTTGATGCGGCGGCTCGGCGTGCCGGCGACGTCGCGCGCGAGCTTCTACGTCTACAACACCAACGACGACGTCGATGCTCTGGTCGACGCGCTTTCGAAGGCGCGCGCGACGATGGCCGGGTCGGGCGGCATGCCGTTCTAGCCGTCCTGTAGAGCGCCCCGCAAGGAGCCGCGCGGCCGCCGGTGCTCACCGACCGCCCGGGGCGTCGACGACCGGTTCCGTTGGCTCGGAGGCGAAGAGTGGCGACAGGCGGTGGCCGCGGTCGCGTGGGATCCGTCGTGATCGCGTGGTACCGCGGTGTACCGGCGGCCCAGGACTTTCGGAAGAGCCATCAAGAGGCCGCGGCGGTGCGATATCCTGCGCGCATGTCCCTCGACGATCTGTATCGCGAAGTCATCCTCGATCACTATCGGTCGCCTCGGAACAAGCATGGGCTCGACCACGCGGACATCGACGTGCACCGGAACAACCCGCTCTGCGGCGACGACATAACCGTCCATGTCGCCGTCAAAGACGGTGTGATCGCAGACGCCGCCTTCGAAGGACAAGGGTGCTCGATCTCCCAGGCGTCGGCGTCGATGCTTACCGAACGCATCAAGGGGAAGAAGCTCGCCGAGCTTGAAGACGAGGTGCTCGCCTTCCGCCGGATGATGGCCGGCGAAGCATCGTTGAGCGACGACGAGCTCGGCGACCTCGCCGCGCTGAAGGGCGTCGTCAAGTACCCGGTTCGCATAAAGTGCGCGGTCCTCGCCTGGGACGCGCTCCAGGAAGGCATCGAGCACACCCCCGCGTAGTGGCTCGCCAACCGGTCGTCGCGATCGTCGGCGCCAGCCTCGCCGGAGGAAGAGCCGCAGAGTCCCTTCGATCAGAGGGTTTCGAGGGCCGCATCGTTCTCATCGGCGACGAGCCGCACCGTCCCTACGAACGTCCGCCGCTTTCCAAAGAAGTTCTCCGCGGTGAATGGCCGCCGGAGAAAGCGTTCCTCCGCGACGAGTCGTGGTACGCAGACAACGCCGTCGAGCTGATGCTCGGCGCGCGCGCGCAGATGCTGGATCTCGCGGAGCAGACGGTGATGGCCGGCGGCGGGCTGATCCCCTTCGATGCGTTGTTGCTCACGACGGGCGGGACCCCGCGCGCTCTCGACGTGCCGGGCGCGGCCCTGGACGGCATCTACCAGTTGCGGACACTGGATGACGCGATGCGCCTCGGCGAGCGATTGCGGTCGAAGCCGCGGGTGTGCGTCGTCGGCGCCGGATTCATCGGCTGCGAGGTTGCCTCGTCGGCGCGCGCGCTCGGCTGCGCGGTGAGCGTCGTCGACATCTTCGACGTGCCGCTGAAGCGCGCGCTCGGGCCGGAGATCGGGTCGATCTTCGACGGCATCGTGCGTGATCACGGCGTCGACCTCAGGATGGAGACGGGGATCGCCCGCTTCGACGGCGACGGCCGAGTGGAGCGCGTGGTGACGACCAACGGCGACGTGATCGACACCGACCTCGTCGTCATCGGTATCGGGATCGCGCCGAACGACGAGCTCGCGATCGAAGCGGGCATCGCGTGCGACAACGGCATCGTCGTGGACGAGCGTTGCATGACGAGCGCACGCGGCGTGTTCGCCGCGGGGGACGTCGCGAACCATCCGAGCCAGATCCTCGGCGAGCGCATCCGCGTCGAGCACTGGCAGAACGCGCAGAACCAGGGTGCGGCGGCAGCGAAGGCGATCCTCGGCAAGCTCGACGCGTTCCGCGAAGTGCCGTGGTTCTGGTCCGATCAGTTCGGCGTGAACCTGCAGATGGCCGGGCATCCGACGCGATGGGATCGCATCGTGTTCCGCGGGGACGTGCGGGCGAGGAGGTTCTCGGCGTTCTATCGCGACGGGGACCGCCTCGTCGCGGCGCTCGCGATCGACCGGGGCAAGGATGTGCGCGCGGCGCGCGCCCTGATGGACGCAGGCATCGCACCGGACGACGCGACGCTCGCGGATGACGATGTCGACCTGCGCGCGCTGGCGAAGGTGAAGGCGTGAAGCGCGCTTCCGCTCGAGAGCTGCTTGCGAGAGCTCGCTTCCCGCTGTTCGCGATCCCGCCGTCGTCGTGGGACGGCGCGGCGTTCGTCGGGTCGTTCACGACCGAAGGTGAGGGCATCCGCGATATCCAGTTCGTGTACCTGGATGGGATCGACGAGCATTCGTTCGGGATCTGCGTGAGCAACATCGACGGCTCGGCGACGGTCGAGGAGCCACTCGATGCACATCTGCTGAGCTTCTCGTCGCGGCTCGACGAGGCGTACGTGGTCGCGCGCGTGAAACGCCGGAAGGGGCCGGTGTTCGCCGCGCGCGATTTCACGAAACAGCAGACGACGGTGACGGTCGCCGGCCGGACCGCGGGGGCGCTCGTCTACATACACAGGGAGATCCCGCTGCGGCTCGCGCGCGTACCGCTCCACATCGGATCGAGCGTCACGGACATCGGCGTCGCCGGGTGGCGGCTCGACCCGCTCGATCACCTCTCGAAGCTGCTCATCGTCGATCCGAAGGTGGCGGCGGAGTTCGACGCCGAGCCCGAGTACGAGATCCAGCTCGACGGATGACCGTAAACGTCGCGGTCAGCGCGCGCGGCCTGACGAAACGGTACGGCTCTTTCGAAGCGGTACGCGGTATCGAGTTCGAGGCGCCGAGCCGCCTCTGCTACGGGTTCCTCGGTCCGAACGGCGCGGGGAAGACCTCGACGATGCGGATGATCGCGTGCGCGATCCCGCCGAGCGGCGGCACCCTCGAGGTGCTCGGCGACGACGTTCGCAACCGGCCACGGCGCATCAAAGGGCGCCTCGGCGTCGTGCCGCAGGAGAACAACCTCGACGAAGACCTCTCCGTTCTCGACAACCTGCTCGTGTACGCGCGCTACTACGGCGTGAAGCGCGACCGCGCGCGGCCGCGCGCGCTGGAGCTGCTCGACTTCATGCAGCTGCCGGAGAAAGCGGACCAGAAGATCGTTGCGCTGTCCGGCGGCATGAAACGGCGCCTGCTGATCGCGCGCGCGCTGATGAACGACCCGGACGTGATGGTGCTCGACGAGCCGACGACGGGGCTCGACCCGCAAGCGAGGCACCTCGTCTGGGAGAAGCTGCGGTCGCTGAAGCGCGACGGTGTGACGCTGCTCCTTACGACGCACTACATGGACGAGGCGGCACAGCTGTGCGA
>JBHELL010000097.1:0-4699 GCA_046263075.1 Actinomycetota bacterium
CGTTCTACGGCGCGCCGATCGCAGGCTCGTCCTGGTATGGGGCGTGGCAGTAAAGAGGTGAGCGTCTCGGGGAAGACCTCAGCGCGCGCGGCGCCCACGCCGGTCTCCGTCCATATCTACATCGCGTTCCTCGCGATCGGCGCGGTCGCGGTCGCGCTGTACGGGCGCGACAACGTCCCCCTCGGCCGAACGAACTGGCTGCTGCTCGCGGCGCTCGGCGCCGTGCTTACCGCGTCGGAGTACCTCTTCGTTCGGTTCCGCCACGGCGGACAGGTGAACGCGCTCAATCTGATGGAAGCGCCCCTGCCGGTCTTGCTGTTCGCGTTCTCTCTGCACCCGGTGATGATCGTCGTGGCGGCCTCGCAACTCGCCGGCGGCATCCTTCGGCGCAACCAGCCCGTTAAGGCGATCTTCAACATCGCACAATGGACCGTCGGTGCCGCCCTCGGGAGGCTCGCGTTCGAAGCGATCGCCGACCCACATAGGTCGCTCGGCACATCGATCGCTGCGGCGTTCATCGCCGTCGCCGCGGTAGCGTGCTTCAACCACTTGGCGTTCTCCGTCGTGCTCGCGCTCGCCAACCGGCGCTCGATACGTTCGGTTCTCTCCGGAGTGGCACCGGTGATCGTTCCGGGGTGGGTAACCGGATGGTTCATCAACTCCGTCGTCGGGTTGCTCCTTCTGCTCGCATACCTGGGGCATCCGGCGGCGGTCGTGTTGTTCCCGATCCCGCTGGTGATGCTGCACTTCGCCTACCGCGGATACGCGGGCGCGCGCACAGACCGGCTGCGGCTCGCCGGATTGCTTCGTGCCGCCGATGCCTTGATCAGATCGATCGACCCTGCCGATGAGATCGAGGGGTTCCTGCAAGAGGTTGCGGCATGTTTCGAAGGGCGAGCCGCGATGCTCGTGCTCCGGCTGGAAGGAACGGTCACCGTGCATTCCGCCCGCGGTCGCGAATACTCGACGCACGATGAGCAGCTCGAAACGCTTGCCGCCGTTCTCTTGCGACAGGGGCGATCGGGCCGGACATCCGTCGACGGCAAGGATGAGGTTGCGCGCGCCCTCGTTGCGACGAGCTTCCGCGACTGTGTCTTCGCACCGCTCGTCGAGCGCGACCTTTGCATCGGCGCGATCGCGGTGCTCGACCAGAGCGGCCTCGAAGGGTTCGAGCAAGGAGAGCTGACGGTCCTCGACGCGCTGGGCCGCCACACTGCCGCGTTGCTGTCGAAGGGCAAGCTGATGCACGCCGTTCTCGACGAGCGCACGAAGCTGACGGAGATCGTATCGAGCATCTCCGACGGGTTGTTCACGATCGATCGTTCGGGGGTCGTTCAGAGCTGGAACCCGGCGATGGAACGCATCACCGGCGCCAGCGCATCCGATGTGGTCGGAAGGGCAGGGGCGTTGAACGAGATCCCGTGCTACGACCTCGCCGGCTCGCTCGTTCGCTTGACCGCGTGGGGCGTTGATGCGTTCCCTCCGCGGGATCTCCTTCTCGGGCATCGCGACGGGCACTTGCGCCGCATCGCGGCGTCCTACGGCATGGCCGGCGGCGAGGCGTCTCGATCCCTGATCGTCGTGATGCGAGACATGACGACGTACGAGGAGCTTCAGGAGCTGCGTCGTGAAGCAACGCGTTTGGCTGCGGCGGAAGCGGCTCAGCGAGCCGTCGTCGCACAACTGCAGGAAGCGATGACACCGCCGGCCCCCACACATCCTGACGTCGAGATCGGCGTGCACTACGTCGCCTCGGACCCGGCATCTCCGACCGGCGGGGACCTATACGACGTTCAGGAGCTTCCTTCAGGAGACATCCACATCGCCGTTGTCGATGTCGTGGGGCACGGTGTCGCCGCGACGAAGGATGCGTTGACGGTGATATACGTGCTTCGCGTGCTCGCGGCGGAAGGGTGTCCGCTCGAGGACATGATCGCGCGCGCGGACTCACTGATCGGCCAGCTCGACGATCAGCTTGCCGCGACCGTTGTGCTCGTCCGCTACCAGCCGGAGCGCGGTGTCGCGCGCATCGCAGGAGGCGGTCACCCGCCTGCGCTGATCGTGCGCGAAGACGACGGCGTCGAGCAGGTCCCTGCGCCGGGAGGTGCGATCGGATGGCCGGGTGCCGGCAGCAGCGCCATCCCGGAGGTGCGGCTCGATCCCGGCGACCGGCTCGTGCTGTACACCGACGGCCTGATCGAAGCGCGCAAGGACATCATCGAGGGTGAAGAGATGCTGATGCGGCTCGCGCGCCAGCTGAGCGACCTTCCCGCGCAACGGTTCGTCGAAGAGCTCGTCGGACGCTCGCTTCCAGAAGATCGCCGCGACGACACGCTCGCACTCACGATCAGACGCGCCGCCCCGGTCCGCGCGCGCACGTGGAGCATGCTGCCGACGCCGGAAGAGGCAAGCGCCGCGCGCCGGCATGCGATGGATTGGCTGTTGGCGCGCGGGCTCGACGACGACACGGTGTCCCAGCTCGGGCTCGTCGTGTCGGAGCTGGTCGCGAACGCCGTTGCAGCGGCACGCTCGTCGGTCGAGCTGTCGATCGACGTCGCGCAGGACAATGTGACGATCGTCGTCGGAGACGACGGCGCCGGACCGGCGGCGCTCGCGTCGCGCGGGTTCGAACAGCCACCCCACATGGCGGACGCGGGGCGCGGATTGTTCCTCGTGCGCGCGCTCACCGATTCCGTGGTCATCGACACGAACGCGAGCGGCAGCACGATGCGCTGCGTCAGACGGCTCGACGCAGGCCATCGGGTCCAGAATGGGAAGCTGCGCGCGCCTGCGAAACGGCCGCTCGTGCCCTAGACGGCAGCGGCCTTCTTCAGATCGTCGAGCGCGCCCCTCAGCGACTCGCCGAGCTGATCGATGTCGGGAAGCGCGTCCCAATCGCCGGTCAGCCCGAACCCCATGACGCCTGCCAGCGAGGTGACGGCGATCGACAATGCGACGGTCTCGGCGAGCGGCATCATCGGATAGTTGACGACGAGCCGCGCGCCGGCGAGGTACATCGGCACCTGCGGGCCGGGCACGTTCGACACGACGAGGTTCATCCAGCGCGCGCGGTTCATCATGCGGGCGGCGAGGGCGTGCAGCGTCGGGGGCGCCCACGATCCCGCGCTCATCAGCGCTTCCGCGCCGATCGCTTGGTGCGAGCTCTTGAGGTCCTTCGTCGTCTTGATGATCGCGCGCAGGCGGTCCGCGGGATCCATCGGTCCGACGGGGATGTCGACGAAGATGTTCGAGACGCGATTGCCCATCGCCATACGCTGGGATTCATCGCGCGTCGAGACCGGAACCATCGCGCGCAGCGTCACGCCTGCAGTGGCGAGCGCGCGCCGCGTCATGAAGCGGTGGAGCGCTCCACCGACGGTTGCAAGCACGACGTCGTTGACGGTGCCGCCGAGTGCGTTCTTCACGAGCTTGAAATCGGCAACGGGGGCGTCGACCATGGCGAACCTGCGGTTCGGACCGACCCTGCGGTTGAAGGGCGACGACGGCGGCGCTCCGGCGCGGATCAACGAAACCAATCCTTCGCCGAGCCTCCGCGCTTGGTCGGCCACCACCGCAGGCGCCTGCACGACCTCCCGCACCGCCTCGACGCCGGTGCGGAGCGGGTCCGTCACGCTTTCGAGGATCGCATGGGAGATGAGGTCGCGTTGCGACGGTTCCTTCTCAGGCGACCACAGATCGCGGTCCACCGCGCGCGGCTCCGGCGTGAAGTCGTACAGAACGGTCGCGATGTCGATCCCGCTTATGCCGTCGATCATCGCGTGATGGATCTTCGCGAGGATCGCGACATGCCCGTCTTCGAGCCCTTCGATCAAGTACATCTCCCACAACGACTTCGAACGGTCCAGCGGTCGTGAGTGCACGCGCTGCACGAAGTCGGCGAGCTCGCGCGCGCCGCCCGGGGCGGGGAGTGCGGCTCGGCGGAGATGGAAGTCGATGTCGAAGTCGTCGTCGTCCACCCACACCGGGCGCGCGATGCCGAACGGGATCGAGACGATCTTCTGCCGGAACCGCGGGACCAGGTGTATGCGGTCGTGGATGAGGTTCGCGAGATCCTCGAACGTGAGCGTCCCATCCGGACGCGTCGACGGGTCGAGGATCGCGAGGCCCGCGACGTGCATGTGCACCGACGAGGTCTCGAGATGCAGAAAGCTTGCGTCGAGCGCGGACAATCGCTTCGGCATGGCTCCTCCCGCCGCCAGCGTCGCGCGCCGCCGCCCCGCGCGTCAAGCCGTCACTCTTCGGTAACCCGCCGAGCCCACCGCGCGCGCGAAGTATCGGCCGGCTCGAACCCCGTCGGTATCATTGCCGCACATGGGCAAGGTCATCAGGATCGGGCAACTCGGCTGCGGCATCGTCGGCTCCGCGACGCTTCGGATGCTTCACGCCAACCAAGAGGACATCGAGCAGCGCATCGGTGCGTCGATCGAGCCGGCCGCCATCGCCGTGCGCACGCTCGGCAAAGAGCGCGATATCCCGGAGCAGGCCCACAAGCTGCTGACGACCGATCCGTACGAGGTCGTCCGTCATCCCGACGTCGACATCGTCGTCGAGGTTATGGGCGGCATCGAGCCTGCGCGCGCGCTCATCCTCGAGGCGCTCGAGCGCGGCAAGCCAGTGGTGACGGCGAACAAGGAGTTGCTCGCGAGCCTCGGCAAGGACCTGTTCGACGCTGCCGACG
>JBHELL010000098.1:0-4926 GCA_046263075.1 Actinomycetota bacterium
CGCGCGATCCGTCGCTCGAGTGGCTTGGGACGCACTGCTACGCTCGTTTGCGATGAAACGTCCCATCGGGATCGTCCTCACAGCGTTGACCCTTGCGTGGATCGGTGTTGCGGCGTTCGGCCGCGAACTGCTCGCGCGCGCGATCCCGAGCCTGAACGGTCCGTTCCGCACCTGGCCGAGGCTATTCGCGGCGATCCCGCTCGTTCTCGCGATCGCAGCCGTCGCGTTCTGCGTCGCCGGCGGGAAGCCGCGCGCGCGCGAAGAGGGATGGCGCGGAGCAGCGGTCGTCGGCGTCTTCTTGTCGTCGATGTCGGCGCTCGCGTGGGCGTTCATCTTGCTCGCCCAACTGACGCCGACATCGTAGCGCAGCGTCGTTCGAGGTTGCGCCGGCCTATCGCCTCAGCGCGCGGCGCGAGCTACCGACGCGCGCGGCGCGCGAGCGCGAACGAAGCGATCACTCCCGCCACCACGACCGCTGCGCGCGCGATCGTGGCACGCCGGAAGCGCGCACGACCGAGGACGATCCAGTCGCGGTGCGACTCGACGGTCTCCAGCAGCGTGTCGCGATTCGAGTGACGCGGCTCCCAGCCCGCCGCACGCAGCTTCGCGTTATCGACGACCCACGGGTGCATCACGTAATGCAGCTCGCCGGCGGGCGCCATCGACAGTCCACTTCGCCAGAGCCGCTCGGCCACGGTGAACGCAACCTCTTCAGGTACGGGTGTGGTCTTCTTGCCGGTGAGCGAAAGCACCTCGGACGGCTCGAGCCATCCATCGGCCGCAAGGTTGAACACCCCGTCGAGATCGTTCGACACCGCGAACGCCAGCGCGTCGGAGAAGTCTTCTTCGTGGATGACCTGGAGCGGCGGCTCGTACCCGACCACCGTCAACACGCGCGGCGCTTCGAGCAACCGTGAGACGAAGTTGTCGACGCTCGGGCCGAGCACGTTCGCCCCGCGGAAGACCGTCACCACAACGTCGGGATGAGCCCCGCGGAAAGCCTCGACGAGGCGCTCCGTATCGAGCTTGTGTCGCGCGTACGCGAAGTCGGCGTTCGCGCGGAGCGGCGCTTCCTCGCCTAGCGGCACATCGTTATCGGAGTGCGCCCCGTACACGGTCGCGCTCGACGGGTAGACGAGCTTGCGCACACCCGTCGCTGCGGCGGCCTCCAGCACGTTGCGGGTGCCGTCGACGTTGATCGAACGCATCCGCTCTTCGTCCCGGATCGGGTCGAGCCGGAATGCCAGGTGCACCACGACATCAACCCCGACGAAGGTCTTCGCGAGCCGTGCGTCGCGGACGTCGAGCTGATGGAACTCGAGCTTCGGGGAGCCGACCGGCTCGTGGACGTCGATCCCGACGACGCGCGTGACGTCGGGAGCCGCTTCCAGCCGCGCAAGCAGATGACGGCCGAGGTACCCAGAAACCCCCGTGACCCCGACGACGCTCACGCCCGGAAGCGTACAGCCCACCACCGGAGGCGGCGGAACGGCGACTCGCCGTCGCGCCTACAATAGGATCCGATGACCGACCCATTCGACCTTCCCCCCGACGTCCTGCGTCGCGTACCGCTCTTCGCCGAGCTGCAGAAAGTACTGTCGTGGTCCGGCGGCCCGGTCAACTGGGATCTCACACGGCAACTGGCCGTTTCCGACGCGGCGGGAGAGGTGCGCGCGCAGCCCGTCGAACCCGATGACCACCGCGAGGTAGCCGAGCACGTTCGGCTCGCCGAGCTTTGGCTGGAAGAGGTCGGGCTGCCGGCTCCGACCCACCTCGTGACGATGCGCGCCGGTACCGCGGTCGACTGGGCAGAGCACGCCGTGAACGCCTACCGCGAGTTGATCGATCCGATCGCCGCGAAGGCGTCGAAAGCGTTGAGCGACGGC
The DNA here is from genome assembly GCA_046263075.1 of Actinomycetota bacterium. Taxonomy (GTDB): domain Bacteria; phylum Actinomycetota; class AC-67; order AC-67; family AC-67; genus JBHELL01. The sequence continues at coordinate 1,887 of JBHELL010000098.1, forward strand.
ACGGCGCAGGAAGGCGTCGAAGCGATGCTCTCCGGCGCGGTCGGGCAGATCGCGCCGCTGTTCATGGGGATCCAGAGCGGAACGACGATCGGCATGGTCGCGCGCGAGGTAACCGGCGCGGCCGACGTCGCGCTTCCCGCTGCCGAAGGAGAGCTGCTGATCGTCGTGCCGGCCGTCGACGAGGTCGCGCGCGCGTACACGCTCGACCGTCGAGCCGCCCGTCAGTGGGTGGCGCTGCGCGAAGCATCCCGCCGGATGACGCTCGACGGATACGGCGAGGTGCGCGCGCAGTTCTTCGCGCGCTACCTCGATTACGTGTCCTCGCTCGACATCGATCTGAGCCGCGGGCTGCAACGGCTCCAAGAGATCGACGTGTCCGATCCCGAGCGTCTGCAGGAAGCGCTCGCCGACGAAGGATTGTTCTCACCCGAACCGTCGGCAGAGACGGCGGCCGCGGCAGAACGGCTCGGCGCGTTCCTGTCGATCATCGAGGCATTCGCGAGCGCCGCCGTCGACTCGGCAGCCGAGCGCGCCGGAGGGATGGCGCCGGTCGCCGAGGCGTTCCGTCGCACAGCGGCGACCGAACGACGCGGGATCACGATGTTGCACCGGTTCATCGGCCTCGAGCCGCCGGCGCCGGCAGCCGCGCGCACCTTCGTTCGCGAGGTCGTCGCGCGCGGAGGCTGGGACCTCGCGGGGCGCGCGTTCGACGGTGGATCTGTTCCGACCAACGCTGAGCTCGACGACCCCCAATCATGGATCAGGAGGATCGACGGATGATCATCCCCGACCGTCTTTTCGTCGGCGTACCGGTGCGCCGTGGCGAAACACCGCCGGCGCCTCACGCCGAAGTCGGGTCGGATTGGGCCGACCTTCCGAAGCCCGCAGCGATCCGTGCCGAGGTCGGCCGCGACCGGACGCTTTCGATGATCGCGTCGCCGATCCTCACGCACCGGCGTAACGACCCGCGCTACAAGCTGATGAAGGAAGCCCCGCCCGAGCACGCTGCGGTCGGTCACTTCGAACGGTCCCGCTGGACGGATGAAGCGTGGGAGCACTGCAACGACGTGGCGCGCGGGCTCGACGCAGGCGCGGCGGTATTCCAGACGCCCGTGACGTTCAAGGCGAACACCGAGCATGCCACCCGGCTCGAGAACTTCGTGGCGCACGCGATGCGCCCGGGACTCGTGCTGGCGTGGGAGTGGGCGAAGGGTTCGTGGCCGGACCGCAAGGCGATGGAGCTCTGTGACCGGATCGGCGCGATCCCCGTCGTCGACCCGACCGAGCGTGAGATCCCCGAGGCGGAGTACGTCTATCTCCGCGTGCGCGGGGGTGCGAGCGGGCGCGCGACGATCAAGGACGACGATCTGAAGAAGATCGCGCTGTGCACGCGCGACCGGCTCGGCTGGATCATCTTCTCCAACAAGACCGGCGCGTCGGACGCCGCTCGTCTGTTGGCGATGCTCTAGCGATCCGTCGGCGACCGGAGCGTCAGCGCTTCGTTCCGCCGAGCGGTCCGTCGACCCCGAAAAGCCATCGGCCTTCCCTGTTCCCCCAGCGGGCGTACAACGTAAAGATGAACCGTCCATCGCCGAGCTTCGTTTGGTACGCCATCGTCGTACCGGGAAGCATCTCGCCGCGCGCGACGAGCGCACCCGCGCTCGTGTGAACCTCGACGCGCGCCGCATCGGGTCGCGCGCCGAGCTCGAAGAGCACGACCCCGTTGTCGTCGCCGGGGACGAACTTCGGTCGAGCCGCCGTCCCAGGCTTGCACGACTTCCCGGTGCACCAGGCCGCAAGGACGCCGTCCACGAATGCCGTGCCGGAGGACATCGAAGCCGCCGGTGCGCCGGCAACGGGTGGTTGCTGCGGGCGCGACGGTTGGTCCGATCCGGCAGCAGGATCGGCTGTGGGGGTCGCGCGCTGCGTGCACGCGGCAAGCACGAGCACGATGCCGACGATAGGGCGCTTCACGCATCCAGGGTACGGGTGGGCGGTTATCCTCCCCCGCATGCAGGAGCAGATCGTGAAGGCGATCGAGCAGGACCGCGCCCGCCTGCTCGGGTTCCTGCAGACGGTAGCTTCAGCGGCCTGGGACACGCCGACCATGTGCACGGGGTGGAGCGTCAAAGACGTCGTCTCGCACCTCGTGGAGACCGATCTGCTGTGCGGCCGCGTCTATCGGGGAGAGATCGCCGAGGCCGGCCCACCGGACAACGCCGGAGGCATCGCGCGCTGGTCGGCGCTACCCGGCGAGGCGGTGCGCGCGGCCCTGTGGCAGCACGGGGTCGCGGCGCAACGCGTGCTCGAAGCGATGACGGATGAGGCGTGGAGCCGGCCGATCGACATCATCGGCCGCACGCGCGTGCCGCAGATCGCGCGGCTGCATCTCGTCGAGCTGTGCGTCCATGGGCACGACATCACCGAGGCGCTCGGCTCCCCTGCCTTGTGGGGCGAGCGTCTGCCGTTCCTCGCGGAGTACGCGGTGCGCGCGGCCCCGCACGCTTTCCGTTCCCTTGGTGTCCCTCCGCACGACGCGTTCCGCGTGAAGGCGGCCGGCGCCGCGTGGACGATCGACGGACGCAGCGGGCAGTGGACGATAAGCCGTGATCCGGCCGAGCACGGCATCGACATCGATCCAGAAGATCTCGTGCTCGTAACCATGGGACGGATGCCGCCCGAGGATGCGCTCGCGCGCGCGACGGTCCACGGTTCGGCTGAGGCCGCCCGCAGGATCATGGCGGCGTGGAGGGTCTTCCCTACTCCTCGATCCCCTTAGCCAGGAGATAGCCGCGCGCGCGCTCCGCGTACGGGTAACGGCGGACGAGCGACCAGAAGTACGCCGAGTGGTCCGGCGCGCGCAGGTGGGCGAGCTCGTGGACGATGACGTAGTCGCGGACCCAGTCCGGGAACTCGGCGAGGACGTGCGAGAGGCGGATCGTGCCGTCGACCGGCGTGCACGAGCCGTACCGGTCGCGCTGGTTCGAGACGTAGCGGATGCTCCGCAGGGCGGGGCGGCCGTGGAAGTAGCGGTCGTGGA
>JBHELL010000099.1:0-12192 GCA_046263075.1 Actinomycetota bacterium
TACTCGTCATGGTCGGGCTTCATCCGCGTTTCGATGAACGCCGTCAGATTGTCGAAGAGAGTCGTCGAGGGCCACGGAGGTTGATCGGGCTTGGCGGCGTAGCTCAAGTGAACGACTGCCACCTCGGACGGGCTTTCGACCGCATAGAGGACGTCATCCTGATCCAATCTCCTGGCGAGCGCCTTAGCTAGCCGTTGGAAAAGGATATGACCACGTCCCAGCTCCCTCACGAGTTCGGCCTCGAGGCGTGCACGCATCGCCGGGTCCGCTACCCCCGACCATGGCTCGAGCCATTCGATTTGAGAAAGGTCCATCGATCAGTCCGGCTAACTCTTGTTTATGCCGACCGGGTGAAGCGCGCGCGCGGGTCGGTGTAATGCGCGCGCGCGCGGGCTCGACGATTTCTGGGAGCATCCTTTGAGCTGCGGATCGAGTACAACCATCGCGCGCCTCCGACGTGGTTATCCCGCGTGGGGGTCAGTATAAGCGGCGGTCGCGACGGCAGGCCCGGCGAGGATCCGGTCCAGCGGGCTTCGAACGCCGCGGCCTCCGCGGTTGAGCACGTGCGTATAGATCTGGGTCGTCCGCACCGATGCATGCCCGAGCAGCTCCTGCACCGTTCTGATGTCGTAACCGTCCTCGAGCAGGTGCGTCGCGAACGAGTGGCGGAACGTGTGCACAGTGATGTGCTTGCCGATCTCCGACCGGACGACCGCCGCGCGCACGGCCTTCTGGACGCCCGACTCGTGTAGGTGGTGCCGGTATCGGACTCCGTTCTCGCGATCGACGTAGCACGACGTCGCAGGGAACGCCCACTGCCACGGCCACTCCAGCTCTGCGTTCGGGTACTTCCGCGCGAGCGCAGTCGGTAGCCGCACCCGGCCGCTGCCGCGCGCGAGCTCGTCGACGTGCCGCCTGCGCAAGCGTCGGAGCTGATGCCGGAGCTCGTCGCGCAAGACGTCGGGCACCATCGTCAGGCGATCCTTCGCTCCCTTGCCGTCCCGCACGAGCAGCTCGCCGCGCTCGAGATCCAGATCCTTCACGCGCACGCTCAAGCCCTCCCCGAGCCGCGTTCCGGTTCCGTACAGCAGCATGCAGACGAGCTTGGGGGCGCCGTCCAGCAGCGACAAGATGCGGCGCACCTCGTCTCGAGACATCACCACCGGAAGCCGGGGCGGCTTGCGTGCTCGGACGACGCCGTCGATCCGATCGAGCGGCTGCTCGAGAACGTGCTCGTACAAGAACAGCAGCGCGCACAGCGCCTGGTTCTGCGTCGCGGCGGCGACATCTTCATCAACCGCGAGGCGAGTGAGGAATTCGTTGACGTTCGGCTCGGCGAGCGCGCGCGGATGCACGCCGTGGAAATGCCGGAGGTAACGGCCGATCCAATACGTGTACGCCTTCACGGTGCGTGGGCTGTAGTGCCGCGCGCGCAGCACCCCGACGACGGAGTCGTACAGCCGCGGCGACGATCGCTCCATGAAAAGACCCACCGGCACGAGCCGACGGTACGGCGGCTGCGGCGGGAATCAAGTTCGGGAAGAGCGGGAACCTCCCAGGCTCAGTGCGCGCGACGCGTGGCTTCGACTGCGCGCGCCCACGACTCGTCCACGCGCGCGACGAGCGGTTTCCAGTCGAACCGCGGAACGACGTGCGCGCGCCCCGCGACGCCGAGGTGCGCGCGCAACTCGGGCTCGTCGAGCAACCGGATCACCGCGCGCGCGAAATCCTGCGGGTCGTCGGCGATCATGACGTGCTCGCCGTTGATCACGCCGAGCCCTTCGGCGCCCACCGTCGTCGAGACCACCGCGCGCTGCATCGAAAGCGCCTCGAGGATCTTGTAGCGCGTCCCCGTTCCGACGCGCACCGGCACGATTGACACCGCCGCGCGCGCGACGTGCGGGCGAACGTCCTCCACCCGCCCGAGCAAGCGAACCTCGGACGGCACCTCCAGATCGACCGGCGTCCCGACGACGTCGAGCCGCACATCGGGCTCGCGCGAGCGGATGTACGGCAGCACATCGTGGATGAACCATTTCAACCCGTCGAGGTTCGCGTCGTACGTCAACGGTCCGACGAACAACAGCGTCTTGCGACCCTCGTCCACCTGCATCGGCGCGAATGCGTGGGTATCGACTCCGTTCGGCACCTCGAGCGGATCGACGCCCGTCAGCTTCGCGTAGAACGCGCGCTCCACCGGAGAGCTGACGTAGACGACGTCGGGGATGCGCGCGCAAGTCTTCTCGTAGCGTCGCGTCTTCAGAAGCTCGACGCCCATCAGCGCGCGCTCCTGCGCCGAGCCGAACCGGCGAACGCGTCCGAACCATCGCGACGCGACATCTTGCATGTCGAGCGCGCGCGCGACGCTCGACGGGATGAACGGCAGGTACTGCCCCATCTCCGTCGTCTCGACCTGAACGACGTCGGGTCGGAACGTCTCGCAGGCGGTGCGAACCGCCTCGATCATCGCCGACGACGACATCCAGCTCGCGAACGACGGCAAGGGATCGAGGAGCTTCTCCCGGTAGAAGCGCGCAACCCCGCGCGCGCCGCTCGGCCGCGCACGAACCGGCGGTGGAGGCACCGCGACGCCCGGATAGGGATTGTCCGCCGGATCTTGATCGCGTGCGGTGAACGCGACGATCTGCACGTCGTGCAGGCGTGCGAGGCGCTCCATGAAGTTCACGAGCCGCGTGCGCCCGCCCGAGCCGGGCGTCGGCAGGTACGGAGCGACGAACAAGGCGCGCATCCGAGGCATCCTAGCGACGAGGGTCTACCATCGAAGCCATGAGAGACGAGGGCGAGCAAACAGGCTCGACCGAGAACGACGGCAAGCTCGACGGCGCCGAGAAGCTCGCGATCGCGCGCGGGATCGTCGCGCTGTTGATCATCGGCGTCTTCATCGCGTTCATCGCCCTGAACTCCGACCGCGTCACCGTGCATCTCGTCTTCGCGACGAAGCGCATCAGGCTGATCTGGGTGTTCCTCGGGTGCGGGGTGATCGGCGCGCTCGTCGGGTGGATCGGTCGCGAGCGCTGGGTAGCATGGCGCGCGCAACGCCGCACGGCGCCGAAGCGTTAAGCCGTTTCGATCAGCGCGCGCTCGACGAGCTCGACGACCGAGGGCCAGGCGAGATGCTCGACCCTCTTCCGCACGTGGTCCCGTTCCGTCGTGATCGCGAGCGCGTCGAGCGTCGCGCGTGCGACGAGCACCGGATCGCCGGGGTCGGCGATGAGCGCGCCGGTCTCCCCTGCGCGGATCACCGACGCAGCGCCGGCGCGCGCGCTTACGGCAACCGGGGTTCCGCACGCGAGCGACTCGACGACCGGTAATCCCCACGGGTCGAAGCGGGTCGGGAACATCAACACATCGGCGCCCGAGTAGGCCGCGCGCATGTCTGAGATGAAGCCGACCGCGCGCATCTCGCGGCCGACGCGGTGGCGCACCGCGAGGGCGCGCACGTCGCCGGCCGGCGCGCGTCCGCCGATGATGAGTCGCGCGTCCGGCATGCGTTCGCGCACGATCCGGAACGCTTGCATCAACGTGTCGAGCCCTTTCCGGCGCAGCTCGGTCGCGACGGTGAGCAGCACGGGCGACTCGCCGACGTCCCATTCCGCTCGGATGCGCGCGCGGCCGCCCGGATCGAACGAGAACTCGTCTAGATTCACGCCGTCGGGGACGATGCGCACCTTGGCGGCCACGGCAGGATAGAACGTGCGCAAGTCGTTCGCCGCCCAGTCCCCCGCCGCGAGGACGAGCTTCGGGATCCCACGGCCGAGCACTCGACGGTCGAGCGCCAGCGTGATGCGATGGTGCGGGTTCAACCGGCGGCGCAGCCCGTCGATCGTCGTGACAGGCCATTCGGCGTTCGCCACGTCCCACCACGAACGGTGCGCGCCGGGCAGCCGGACGACGGACGGCACGAACACCGCCGACCCGAACGACAACACGTTGTCGAGCCGTGCGCGCCGCACCGCCTTCGTGGCGAGGAACGGGAACGTGGCGGCGCGCGCGGCTATCTGCCGCATGCCTCCGACGTGGACGAATGCGATCCCCTCGTCCGCGCGTTCTCGCTCGAAGCGCTGCGCGAACACCGTGATGTCGTGACCGCGATCGCGAAGGCCGCGCGCGTACTCGACGGCGACCCGCTCCAATCCGGCGGAACGGTGATACGCCGAGATCACGATCCCGAATCTCACGCGCTGGCCATCTCGATCACGAGGTCCTCGATCTCCCGCACGTATCGCGCGATGTCGAAGCGTTTCACGACGTCCGCGCGCGCCGCGACCGCGACACCGGCAGCATATTCGGGCTCGGCGAGATATCGGATGATCGCATCGGCCATCGCGGCCTCGTCACCCGGTGGCACGAGCGCGCCGAGAGACGGATCGGTGAGGATCTCGCGCGTGCCGCCTGCGTCGGTCGCGACGACCGGCACGCCGGACGCCATCGCTTCGACGGTGACGAGCCCGAACGGCTCCCCGAACGACGCGAGCACGAACACGTCGAGCCCCGCGAGCAACGCGGGGATGTCGTCGCGGTGCCCGAGGAAGTCGACGCGGTCGGCGATGCCGAGCTCGCGCACCAGGGAAGAAAGCTCGGCCGGATATCCCGCGCTGAATCCGCCGGGTGTGCCGCCGATCACGAGGAAACGCGCGCGAGGGAACCGCTCGTGGACGCGCGCCGCCGCCCGGAGGAAGACGTGCTGGCCCTTCCACGGCTGGAGGCGGCCGACGATGCCGACCGCCTGATCGACCGGAGAGAGCGACAGCAAAGCGCGCGCGTTCTCGCGCGCGGCGTTCACGAAAGGCTCGAGCGGGATGCCGGGAAGGATCACGCGCGCGCGCCGATGCCGCACTGCCGATGCCTCCGAGGACGTCACGACGAGATCTGCGTTCGTGACCGAGGGCAGCTTGTTGTCGATGAGATACCGCCGCTCGCCGCGCGCCGGGCGGATGCCGTGGTCCCACCAGGCGACCGGCTTGCGCGCGATGCGCGCGGCCGGCGTGCCGTAATAGTTGCCCTTCACTTGCCACGACAGCAGAACGTCGTGGTCGAGCGCGAGGCGCGCTAAGCGCGCGACCGTCAGACCCCACATCCACACGTAGCGCAACCGGCGCGCGCGCAGCCGCACGACGCGAACTCCCGCGCGCTCGAGGTCGTCCGTGTACGGACCGTCCTGCAGGCATGCCACGGTCGTGACGACGCGCGATGGGTCCGAGCGTGTCAGGAATTCGAGGAGCGATTCCTCGGCGCCGCCCCGAACCCCCGACGGGTTGACGAGGAGGAGCCGGACCGGGCGCTCAGTCTTCAGTGAACCACGGGGCCGGGTTCGGCTCCGGCCGGTCGACGAGCACGCTGCGCACGTTGTACGCGAAGATCTGTAGCAGCTGTAGCTCGCGCGCGCCCGCGACGCGGTCCGTCTTCGTGAATCCGCCGACGAGCACGCCGACGCTCTCGTCGTCGCGCACGATCGGAACGACCGCGTACGACGTCACGTCCTTGTATGCGCCGAGCCACACCGGCGCGTGGCCGTTCACCTCGGTCACTGCGATCGCCGTGCGCGCGCGGAACGCCTCGCATTCCGCCAGATCCGCCTCGATGTCGAGCCGCGCGTCCTCGCGGGGCTCGCCGTAGGTCCCGCGAAGCACGAGCTCGCCGCCCTCGGCCATGAAGATCATCGCGCGGTCGAAGCCGATCGTCCGGCGGATCTGGTCGGGGATCATCACCACTCGTCGTTGCGGGGACGGCTCGGCGATCAGTTGCTGGCGGACGTAGTTGATGCGGCGGACGCGATTCTGGACCTCGGCCTCGAGCCCGGTCGCCGTCAGCTCTTCGTCGTCGCGCGCGCGGTCTTGCAGCGCGTTCGTGATCACATGGCAGAGCGTCAAGTGAACGTCCTCGATGTGCTGGTACGACGTCGACGGGATGTGCAGCACGTGGTGCGCGATCGCACCGACCGTCCCGCCGTCGAAGCCGACGAACGCGACGGCGTCGCACCCGAGCTCGTTCGCCAGCGCGATCCCGTTGACGATGTTGACGCTCATCCCAGATGCGGTGAACCCGACCACGAGGTCGCCGGGCCGCGCGAAGTTGACGAGCTGCTCGCCGAAGATGTTCGTGTAGTTGGTGTCGTTCGCCCATGCGGTGACGAGCGACACGTTGTCAGAGAGCGAAACCGCGCGCATGCGGCGCCGGCCGGGGACGATCGCCGTCTTGTTGAGGTCGCAGGTGAAGTGCATAGCCGTGGCGGCGCCGCCGCCGTTGCCCATCAAGAAGATCGTTCGGTCGTTACGGTAGGCGTCGTAGATCACGTCGATGATCTCTTCGAGCTTCTCGGGGTCGACGCCTCGCAAGATTCCTTCGATCGTGCCGAGGTACTGCAGGATGAAGTTCCGCGTGGTCATCGCCGAGCCTCCGTCCGCATGTCGAGCCCCAGTGCGATCTGCCCCAACACCCACATCGATGCGTCCACGAGATCATCCGCGATGAAGTCGGGCTTCATCTTGCCCCAGGTCTTGTCGCGGATCGTCTCGGCGCCGAGCCCGGTCTTCACGAGCACCGTCGAGCACCCTGCCTTCTTCCCCGCGATCATGTCGCTGCCTGCATCGCCGCTCAAGAACGAACGTGCGAGGTCGACGTTGAATCGTTCGGCGGCGTCGAGCAACAACCCGGACTCGGGCTTGCGGCATGCGCAGCCGTCGTCGGGGTGATGCGGGCACACGAGCACCGCTTCGACCTTGCCTCCCGCGCCGCGCAGCACGTCCATCATCCGCTCGTGCATCCGATCGAGGTCGCGGCGGCTCAACAACCCCCGCCCGACGGCCGATTGATTCGTCACGATGAACACGCGGACGCGCGCGAGCGTGAGCGACGCGATCGCTTCGACCGAGCCCGGGATGAACGAGAACTCCGACCACGACTTCACGTAGTCGGCTCTGTTCTGGCACAGGACCCCGTCGCGGTCGAGGAAGACCGCAGGGATCTTCGCGTCACCGCGTGGCATCGCTCTCCGTTTCCTCGGCCGTGCCGAGCGCTGCTCCCGTTCGATCGAGTTCGACGGTGCGCAGGCGCCATCCTTGGCTCCCGAGTGCGGCCGTAACGTCGTCTTGCGCAACTTCTGGACAATAGAGAACGAGCGTCCCGGCCAGCCCCGCCCCCGCGAGCTTGCCACCGGTCGCCCCCGCGTCGCGCGCGAGCTGGTACACGCGCGAAACCGCGGGAGCCGACACCGTCGAATTCAGGTGCTGCTTCTGTTGCCACGCTTCGTCGAGGAGCGGCCCGACGTCGTCGAGGTTCCCACCCTCGATGAGGTCTCGCATCTCGTACGCCATGGCCTTCAAGCGGTCGAGCGCGCGCACGGTGTCCGGATCTGATTCGCTCCGGCGAGCTTGCTCTTGCAGCGGCCCGACGGCGTCGCGGCGCGCGCCGTTGTGGAAGACCATGAGGCGGCGCATCAACGCCTCTTCGGTAGCGGCGCCGAGCTTCAACGGCGTCACGTCGACGGATGCGTCCGGGAAGAACTCGATCAAGTTCACGCCACCGAACGCGGATGCGTATTGATCCTGTTTCCCGCAGGAGCGCCGGAGGATGTCCATCTCGATCTGGCATGCGGCTTCGGCGATGCGATGCTTGTCGAGATCCTCGCCCACGAATGCCGCTGCGGCCTGTACGAGCGCGACGCACACGGCGCCGCTCGAGCCGAGCCCCGCGCCGGTCGGAACCTCGCTCGAAGCAGCGATACGTCCGCGCTCGATCCCGAAATGCCACGCGACTGCCTTCTGGAAGAGCAGGAAGTCCTCGGCGAGGATCGGCGGGCGCATCCTGCGGTCGAACTGTCCGCTGTGGACGACCTCTCGGCTGCCGGAGTCGAGCGAGAGCAGCTCGAGCTCGTTCTGCCGGGGCGACGCTTGGCCGTACGCATAGAGGTTGACCGTGAGCGAGACGACAGCGCCGCCGCGCTTCGAGTAGTACGCGGGCAGGTCGGTGCCGCCGCCTGCGAGCGATACGCGCCCAGGCGCGCGCCCGACGACGACGTTCATCCGTTCCTCCGTATCCGCGATGTCGATGACGCCCACGTTACCCCTTCATCTATCGGCCGTCCGAAGGACGCCTTTCGACTTCATGGCCTCGAACGCCTCGGCCACGATGTCGCGGGGCAGGTCCATCTTCGAGAGCCATTCCCAGTACAGGCCCCACGTTGCAGGCAGGTCGGTAGCCGGCTCCCAGCCGAGAGCGCGCAGCCTGCCGGTGTCCCCGACCGTGTGACGAGCGTCGCCGACGCGGAACAAACCCGGCACCTCCGGCGCGCGCCGATCGCCGGCGAGCCCGCACAGCCGCTCGACGACCTCCAGAACCGACCACGAGCGCGCGCCGCCGACGTTGTAGGTCCGCCCCGGCGCATCGGGGTGATCGAGGGCGATGAGCGTCGCCGACACGGCATCCTGGATCGCGACGTAATCACGGACCTGCGCGCCGTCTTCGAACACCACAGGAGCCCGTCCGCGCAAGAGCGACAAGCACGCGCTGCGCAACAAGCCCGAATAGGCGTTCCGGGGCGACTGCCCTGCCCCGTGGACGATCGCGTACCGCAGCGCAACCGACTCGACGCCGTGCGTATCGCCGAGCGTGAGCGCCGTCGACTCGGCGGCGAGCTTCGAGATGCCGTACGCGTTCGCGGGTGCGGCGAAATCCTCGGTCATCGCAACCGGTTCGGGGCACGGCGTGCGGCAGATGCTGCAGCGCGCGTCGTAGTCACCGCGCGCCAGATCTTCCAGGCGCCGAGCCGCCGCCGGGACGACACCATGCCGGTCGCAGCGAACCTGTCCTTCGCCGTACACGGATTGACTGCTCGCGACGACGACACGCCGAACCGGCAACGTCCGCTCGACGATCACTTCGTACAGCAAGGCGGTGCCGCTCGCGTTCACGGTTAGGAACCGCGAGAAGTCCGGCATGTAGTCCTGATACGCCGCGAGATGGACGACGGCGTCGATGCCGGCGAGCGCGCGCTCCCACGCCGCCTTATCGGTCACGTCGCCCTTGCAGAAGGTCATCTCCTCCGCGCTCGCCGGCATGACGTCGCGGTCGTGAACCGGTTGGGTGAGCGCGTCGAGCACTCGCACGACGTCGCCGCGTTGGCGCAACGCGCGCGCGACGTGTGAGCCTATGAAACCGGCGCCGCCGGTGACGAGGACGTTCATCGCGTCAGTGGCCGCGCGGGATCGCGAGCAACGTGTGCGCGATCAGCTTGACGTCGAGCCACAGCGAACGCCGGCTGATGTAGTCCATGTCCATGCGCAACTTCTCGTCGAAGCTCGCGGAGTGCCGGTGCCATACCTGCTGCATGCCCGTGATCCCCGGCTTCACCACAAGCCGCATCTTGGCTTGTTCGTCGTAGTGCTCGAACTCGTAGTCCAGCGGCGGCCGCGGCCCCACGATCGACATCTCGCCGCGCACGACGTTCCACAGCTGCGGGATCTCGTCGAGCGAGAACTTGCGGATCCAGCGTCCGACGGCGGTGATCCGGTCGTCGCCGAGCAGCTTGTAGACGATCTCGCCGTCGTGCTCGTGCCCGCCGTTCTCGCGTACGTACCGCTCGATGAAGCGACGGTGAGCCTTGTCGTCGCCGTCGATCCGCATCGAACGGAACTTGTAGTACCTGAAGGGCTTCGCGTCCTTGCCCACGACGATCCCACGGTGCAACGCGGCACCTTGCGATTCGAGCTTGATGAGGATGGCGATCAGAAGCCACAGCGGAGACCCAAGGATCAGAACCGACAGCGCGATCAGGAGGTCGAGCGCGCGCTTCGTCGCATCGTACAAGGGCCGCGGGCGCACGCCCGGCATGGGCGCGACGGGCGCAGGAAGTGTCGTCGAGCCCACCACGGCCACGGGCCGTGGCTTGGCAACGACGGGTTCGGGAGCGCGTTCGATCGCGGGTTCGGGAAGACGGACCTTCTTGATTACCGTCGCCGTCGCGGCGCGCGCTGCAACCACGGTCCGGCGCGGCGCGCGCGGCTCGTCGTCGGCCGGCGCGACGAAGGATCCTGGGTCGAATGCTGCCGGCTCGAACGGCGCAGGCTCGTCGAGCGCGGGTGGGTCCCACACCGGAGGCTCGTCGCGGAACGGCGCAGGCTCGTCGCGGAACCCTGCGGTTCGGAACGGCTCGGGGTGTCGCGCGATGTTCTTCGACTTCGTACGGCGACGTGAACCACGCTTCGGCTCGACGCGGGCGTTGAACGGTGTGAAGGGTTCAGGCTCGACGCGCGCGTGCTTCGGCTCGGGACGAGGCGCGGTCGACGGCATCTCAACGCGTTCGGGGAACTGCCACTGCGGAAGCTCTGGCTGTTTCCTGGCTTCCTTACGCTTATCGATCGCGGTGCGGACCTTCTGCGTGTCGATGCCGAACTGCTTGAGCGCGCGACGACGGCGCACGGCTCGGCGCATCTGCATCTGCACCAGCGCGCGATAGACGCCTGCGACCGAATGCACCGTGCGCTGTACGGGGAAGAACGAATCGGCGACCGCAGCACCGGCTTCGCCCATGCGCTTGCGGAGTTTCTTGTCGGCGAGCAAGCGGTCGAGTGCGTCGGCGAGCAGCTCCGGGTGCGCGGGCGGAACGACGAAGCCGGCGGCCGGCGGAACGATCTCGGTGACGGCTCCTCCCGCTGCGGCAACGACGGGTTTCCCCGCGGCCATCGCCTCGACGATCGCGCGGCCGAACGGTTCCGGCTCGAGCGATGCGTGCACGAAGATGTCGATCGCGGCCATCGCTTCGGGCGCCGGCTGCCACCCGCAGAACGTCACGCGATCTTCGATCCCCAGCTGCAACGCCATCCGGTGGAGGTGTTGCTCGAACGGGATATCGTTCTCGGGGAACAGCACGGCGCCGATGATGGCGAAGTGCGCGCGCGGGTAGCGGTTCGCGAGCATCGCCGCAGCGCGCAGGAACACATCTTGGCCTTTCCAGGGAGCGATCCGGCCGACGATGCCGATGACCGGGTCGCTCGGTCCGATCGCGAACATCTCGCGCAGGGAACGGTCGCGCGCAGCCTCTTGGAACTCGCGCACGCGGATGCCGTTCGGGATCATGCGAAGCTTCCGCAGCAGGCGACGGCGGCCGCGGAACGGCTCGGCGACTGCGCGTGACGGAACGATGATCGCCGTCGCGAGGTTCGCAACGACCATCAGCGCGCGGAGCAGCCATCCCTTGGGGAGGATGTCGCGCATGTGCCACACGAGCGGCACGCGCGCGGCTGCGCACGGCATCGCTGCGAGCAGGTGCGACTTGAGCGTGTTGGTGTGCACGACCGAAGGCTTGACTTCGCGGATCAAGCGCCAGATCCGGAACGCGGCAACGACGAATGCCCACGCGCGCGCAAGGGCCAGCAGTGGGTGCGAGGCCAGGCTGACTCGCGACGTCTCGAGGAGCCTCTTCGACATGGGCACCATGCGTACGAGCACGCCGTGCGCGCGCAGCTCGGTCGCGAGCGGCCCGTCCGAAGGCAGGACGACGACCGGCTCGATCGGCCCTTGCTTGAGCCCCACGACGAGGTCGGCCAGGCTCTGCTCGGCCCCGGACATGCGAGGCACGTGGTCCATGAAAAGGACACGGACAGGCTGGAGCCGCTGTTGCGGTTTCATCGTCTGTTCTAACGACGTCGGTACCGGAAGTTGCGCGCTCGACCGCTATGGCCGGAGTTCTCGGTACGCCGCGAGGACGATGTGTCCGGCTTCGTCCCAATCGCGCGTCCGTGCGATCTCCCGCGCGCGCGATCCGATCACGGCTCGCCCGAGGGGGTCGTCCCGGAAGCGCTCGAGCGCCTTCACCCATCCGCCCGTGTCGGTCGCCCCGAGCACCCTCCCGGCGTCGGCAACGATCTCCGCCGAGCCGGCATCTTCGCTCACGAGGACCGGCAGCCCGCACGCCATCGCCTCGAGCACCGCCATGCCGAACGCGTCGTACCGGCTCGGATACACGAGGACGTCGGCGGCCCAGTACGCGCGCCGGACGTCGGCGAGCTTCCCGGGCATCGTCGCCTTGATGCCGCGCGCGCGCGCCTCGTCGGCGTACCGTCCGCCACGATGCTCGCCTGCCACGAGCAGATGCGAGTGCGTTCGCTCGGCGACGTCCAGCGCGAGCGGAAGACCTTTGCGCGGGCCGTGCGCGCCGACGAGACAGATGACGAA
>JBHELL010000100.1:0-5335 GCA_046263075.1 Actinomycetota bacterium
CGATCGTCTGCCCGCTCCACGGATCGGTGACCGGCAAGGTCTCCGCGGACGTCTCCCAGTGTCCCGCGAGCAAGAACGGTCTCATCGACCGAAAGGCTACCCCGGCGGGCGGATGCCCATCGCCCTCACGCGGCTCGCCCGCGTGCGATATCGATCCTCCCTCGTCGAGCCCACCACACGGCCGCGCCGAGCAACGCAGGCACGAGATACCGGATCTCGGGGATCGCCGACTGGCTCGCGACGCTGAACGAGACGGCAACCGCGGTCAGCGCCGCGCCCTGGCCGAGCGGCTGCTCCTGCGCGAGCGCGATCGCGAGCAGCGGCAATGTGTACCAAGGCAGGAACCACGGGGTGAGCAAGAGATACGCGCCGAATGAGGCGCCCCAGAGCGCCGGCGCGCGCTCCTCGTGTCGAAGCTTCAGCACGCACCACGCGATCACCGCCACCAAGACGATCGCGCACACCGCGCGCGCGATGGATGAACCGAGCGTCGTGGCGCGCGAGACCCCGACGTGGGTCGACAGGAGCGCGCGGAACCCGTTGCGGAGGTAATACGCGATCGGGTGCGAGAACCGCGTGCTGATGTCGGTCAAGCCCGTGAACGTCGCACGGCCGCGCCAGTACGGCGCGTACAACGCGGCAGCGGCGACGACTGCGCCGGCGCCCGAGGTAACCGCCAGGCGCACGCGCCGCCGGTAGAGCAGCTCGACCAGGTACAGCCCGAGGAACACAGCGCAGTACGCCTTGACGAGCGTCGCCGCGGTGAGCAACGCGACCGTGAGGATCGGTTTGCCGCGCGCCCGCGCGAGCAGCGCGCCGCCGACGAGCCCAAGCAGCGCGCCGTCGACGTGCCCGGTGTTCCCGGTCGTGAAGAGAACGAGCGGGTTCCAGAGACACGCGGCGAGACGCCAGGTGCGATCGGTCTCGTCGTGTCCGAGGCTCGAGACACATAACGAGCCCGCGACCGCACCGCCCACCGGGACGAGCTTCGCGAGTGTGATCGCCACCCACAGATGCGGACCGGATACGCCGGCGATCCCGGCGTGTATGTAGGTCCACACGGGTCCGTACACCGTCGGCATCGTCTTCCAGAGCACGAACGCGAACCACGGATCGCCGCTCATGTGCGATGGCCCGAACACGAATGGGTTGAATCCGTGCGTGATCATCTTCCCGTAGAAGACATAGCTGAAGATGTCGCGCGATCCGTACGGGGGCGGGATCACGAGCACGACGAACGCGATCGCCGCGGGGACGAGGACGAGGGCGCGCGGGGCCCGGCGACGGAGCAACCACAACGCCACGAGGTACGGCGCGGCGGCGAGGAGCAGGTAGGGCCTGCTCGCGTACGAATCGAAGTTGCCGCCGGGATGCAGTCCCCCGCCGGCGCGCGCCCAGTTGACGAGCGGGATCGAACAGGCCCCGACGAGGACGACCCCGCACGCGACGAGGGCGGCGACCGGCGCGCGCGCGCCGGGCGCGGACGCTGCGCGCGCTCGAATGTCTGGAAGATCGCGGGTCGTCACGGCCGAGATGCTAGCCGCAACGCGAACAGATCAGACACGACTACGTAACCGCGGCGGACGTGACTACGCAGCCGCGGCCACCGGCATGGGATCTCGAGCAAGCGCCACCGCGCGACCCGACGAGGGTACGCTCCACTCGTGAGCGCCGAGCGGCCGATCGAGGTGGGGTACCGCAAACCTCCGGAGACGGAGCGGCCCGGACCGACCGTGCGCGCGCGGCCGTTGCACGTCGAGCGCGGAACTGCGGTCGCGCGGCCGGATCGTCTCGCGACCGAAGAGCCGCTCGAGATCCTCGTGCAGCACCGCGGCATGCAACACAACGTCGCCGTCACGATGCGAACGCCCGGGAACGATTTTGAGCTCGCGACCGGTTTCCTCTACACCGAAGGCATGATCGCGTCGCGCGACGACGTCGCGAAGGTCTCCTATTGCGCATCCGGACCACCCGAACAGCTCTACAACGTCGTCACGGTCGAGCTCGCATCGCGCGCGCCCTTCGATCCAGAAAGGATGAAGCGGAACTCGTACATGACGTCTTCGTGCGGGGTGTGCGGCAAGGCGTCGCTCGAATCGGTGCGTGTGCAGTGCGCGCGGCTCGACGACGGACCGACGGTCGACGTCGCGTTGATCGCAGCGTTGCCCGACGCATTGCGTGCGCGCCAGAAGGTCTTCGACAAGACCGGCGGCCTCCACGCGGCCGGATCCTTCGACCCGAGCGGTTCGCTGATCGCGGTGCGGGAAGACGTCGGACGGCACAACGCCGTGGACAAGCTGATCGGCTCGGCGCTGCTGAACGGCACGCGCGGCGACATCATGATGGTGAGCGGTCGCGCGTCGTTTGAGATCGTCCAGAAAGCTGCCGTGGCGCGCATCCCGATCGTGGCGGCGGTGTCGGCACCGTCGTCGCTCGCCGTCTCGCTCGCGCAGGAGCTCGGCATGACCCTCGTGGGGTTCATCCGCGGCGAGTCGTTCAACATCTACGCCGAGCCGTCGAGGATCCGTCTCGCCTGATCGAGCTCCTGCGGGGTGTCCACGTCGACGAGCGCGCGCGCGTCGACATCGACGCGTGATACGCCGATCGCAGCGAGGAGGTCGCGCATCGCACGCGCACCTTCGCGGACCAGCGCGCGCGCTTGCGCGACGGCGCCCTGCGAGTACCGCGCGCACAGGGGCTGGTCCCGGCCGTCCGTGACGGGCACGCAGGCATCGGCATCCGGCGCGGCGAGCGCGACCCCACGCAAGACATCGGCAGTCACGAACGGAAGGTCGCACGCGACGAGCAGGACCGGCGTGCCGGCTGGTACGCGTGCGGCGAGCGCGTCCGCTCCGGCGACGAACGCAACGAGCGGTCCTTCGCTCGGATCCCCGATCGCATCGAGACCCGTTCCGGCCGGAGGGCCGACCGCGAGGACCGGGTACGCTACCTCGCGAAGCGCGGCCGCGACACGGCTCGCCAGTGTCGAGCCGCCGAACTCGAGCGTTGCCTTGTCCGCACCCATGCGGCGCGACGTGCCGCCGGTGAGAAGGAGGCCTGCAAGATGGAGTGGCTCCAATCGATCTCCCGAACGCTGGCCGACAGAACAGCCACGCAAACCATAACGCTGACGCCCGACGCCGTTCGCACGTTGCTCGACGTCGCGCGCATCGCGTCGCACACATCCGGTGAACGCATCAACGCGCCGCTGCTGTGTTACGTGCTCGGCATGATGGACGCGCGCGGGGTGCCGCTCGAGAAAACGGCCGCCGTCATCAAAGAGACGCTCGGCGAGGACGCGTGAAGCGGGCGGTCACATCCGAGGAGCTCGAGCAACCGCTCGTCCCATACCGCGACGCGCTCGACGCGATCGTCGGCTCCTTCGCGCCGCTCGATGCGCTTGACCTCCCGCTCGGCGAAGCGCTCGGGCTCGTCGCCGCCGAGAACGTGATCGCTCCGATCGACGTTCCGGCGTTCGAGAATTCCGCCATGGACGGCTACGCAGTGCGCGCGCAGGACACGCCGGGCACGCTCACGGTGGTCGACGACGTGCCTGCAGGAACGTCGCCGAGCCTCGCCGTCGCGCCGGGCACCGCGGTAACGATCATGACGGGCGCTCCGCTGCCGGCCGGCGCGGACGCCGTGGCGCCGTGGGAAGACACGGAGCGCCGAGGCGATCTCGTCGAGGTGCTGCGCGCGTTCGCGAGCGGGAAACATGTTCGCCCGCGCGGGGAAGACGTCGCGGCGGGCACCGCCGTGATCGTTTCCGGGACTGAGTTGCGCGCGGTGGAGATCGGCGTGCTCGCCTCGATCGGACGGTCGAGCGTGCGCGTATCTCCCCGGCCGCGCGTCGCGATCCTTTCGACGGGCGATGAGGTCGCCGAGCCCGGTGCGCCGCTGCCCCCCGCCGGCATATACGACGCGAACCGCGCGCTGCTGCGCGCGATGTGCGAGCAGTCGGGCGCGCGCGTCGTCGCCGAGGCGTTGATCGGTGACGATCCGGCTGCGATCGCCGGATGGCTCGGCGGTGCTGCAGAGAACGCCGACGTCATCGTGACGAGCGGGGGCGCGTCGGTCGGCGAGCACGACTGGATGCGAACGATCGTCGAGCGTGACGGCTCGCTCGACTTGTGGCGTGTCGCGATCAAGCCGGGCAAGCCGATCATCTTCGGACGGTTCGGGCGCGCGCGCGTGTTCGGGTTGCCGGGGAACCCCGGCTCGGCGTTCGTATGCACGCACGTGTTCGTGCAACCGGCGCTGCGGAAGCTGGCCGGACGCGATCCGGCGCCGCGGGTCGTGCGTGCGACGCTCGCAGAAGCGGTGAGAGGTTCGCCGTCGCGCACGATGTTCGCGCGCGTGAGGCTCGACGGAGAACGGGCCGTGCCCTTGCCGGCACAATCGAGCGTCGTGCTCTCGAACATCATGGCGGCGCACGGGTTCGCCGTCGTCCCGCCGGGCGGGGCGCAGGCCGGATCGACCGTGGATGTCGAGCTGCTGTAGGCGGGCGCGCGCGGCCTGCGGGCGGTAGGCTTCGGCGATCGTGTACAAGAAGATCATCCTCGGCGTCGACGGGTCCGAGAACGGCGCGCGCGCGCAAGAAGCAGCCTTCGCGATCGCTAAGGCCTGCAAGACGTTGCGCGTGACGATCGTGCACGGCGCCGTCCGGGTCGAAGAAGGAGGGCGGATCCTCGACGACGCGCAGAAGGCGGCCTCCGCGCGCGGCGTTCGCGTCGAGAAGGAGCTGCGCGAGGGCCAACACCCCGGCGAGGCGCTGGTCGAGGTCGCCGATGAGCGTGACGCGCAACTGATCGTTGTCGGGTCGCGCGGGTTGTCTCGCGCGCGCCGGATGCTGATGGGAAGCGTGTCGAACCGCGTCGCGCATCACGCGCCGTGCGACGTGCTGATCGTGCGTTCGGGACCGTCGAGCGAGGGTGGCTATGCGCGCGTGCTCGTTGCGACCGACGGGTCACCGACGGCCGATCGCTGCGCGCGGAAGGGATACGACCTCGCGAAGACGTTGAAGACGCAGCTCACGGCCATGTTCGTCGGGCACCCGAAGACCGGCGAGATCGTGCTGCGCGATACGCACGCGTCGATGTAAGAGCCCGTCGAGGCGAGCTTCCGCATCACGCAAGGCGACCCCGCGGACAAGATCATCGACATGGTGGATGAAGAGAAGGCAGACCTGATCGTGATCGGGAACAAAGGGTTGACCGGCGCGCGCAGGTTCTTGCTCGGGTCGGTGCCGCAGAAGGTGATGGAGTACGCGCCGTGCGACGTGCTGATCACGCGGACGACGACGCAACCGCTGAGCGAGATCGGCAACGGCGACGGC
>JBHELL010000101.1:0-13213 GCA_046263075.1 Actinomycetota bacterium
CATACGACGACTTCACCAATCCTGGAGGCATCGGCCTCAGCCCACGCGACGCGCTCGAGAAGCTCTATCGCGATATGACGTACGAGTACGACCCCGAAGTCATCAAAGCCTTGATCCGCGTCCTCGAGAAGCGCGCCGCGATCCAAGCAGCGATCACGGTCAGGTTTCGCGCATGCGCGCGCGCAGCCTCTCGAGCAACTCAGGCGGTGTACGCCGCTCCGTGCACTTCCGGCCGACGATCTGGATGAAGGCGCGCTCGAAGTCTGCGTGGTGCATACAGTCCTGACACTCGGTCAGGTGCGTCTCGATCGAGGTGCACTCGATAGCCCCGATCTCTCGATCGAGGAAGAGATACAGCTTCGCTAAGACTTCTCTACAGTCCGGCGCGGGGCTTTCCATGGCTCCTCTTCATCAACCATCCCGCGAGCACGGGCATAATCCCACAACGCTCGCTGGAGTGCTTTCCTTCCGCGATGCAGCCGCGACATCACGGTTCCTATCGGCACGTCCATGATGTCGGCGATCTCCTGGTAACTGAACCCTTCGATGTCGGCCAGCAGGACCGCCGTTCGGAACTGCTCGGGGAGCGACTCGAGGGCGGCCTTGACCTCTTCATCGGGGATGTTCTCGAGCAGCTCGGTCTCAGGCGTCAGGTTCGAGTCAACGAGCGTGTCGAACAGCGAGAAATCCTCATTCTCGTCCGCGGATACAGTCTGCGGCTCGCGCTGCTTCTTGCGGTAAGACGAGATGAAGGCGTTCGTCAGGATCTTGTAGAGCCACGCCTTCAGGTTCGTGCCCGACTCGAACTGGTCGTAGGCGGCGAACGCGCGCATGAAAGTCTGCTGGAGGAGATCCTCGGCGTCGGCCGGGTTGCGGGTCAGCCGGAGGGCGGCGCCGTAGAGCTGGTTCAGGTACGGCAACGCCTCGGTTTCGAACCGCTCGACGCGCGTATCGGTCGCGATCGGACGCTCCCCTCAGCTTCTGCGGGCCTCACCCTACCGGCGTGCTTGACCTGACGCGTACGTCAGTTTGGGGGCAGGGTCCGATTTGACCCCCTCCCTAGGGTCTGGCAGCCTGGCGCGTCGGCTGCCTTCCCTACAACCCTTACCCGGGTTGGAGGCCGCCCACCGAGCCCCATGAGGACCCGGCGGATCACCTGGCCGGCCATCGTGTGTCTGACGATGGCCCTGGCGGTCATCCCCCTCGCGAAGCCGGCCTGGGCTCTCACCGCGAACGACGTCCAGCGCCAGATCAACCATCTGCGCGACGAGCTCGGCAAGCTGAGCAACCAACTCGATATCGCCGGACAGCAGCTGTGGTCGGCTCAGCAAGCCGTCATCACGCACAACAAGGCTCTGCAGGACGCTCAAAGACAGAAGGCGCTCCTTCGCCGAGCCATCGGCTCTCAGGCAGCGCAGCTCTACATGCTCGGCGGGGACGTTCCGCTCGCGATCGGCGACAACGTGACCCAGATCGCGGACCAGATCACCTACCTCCAAGAGGTCGACCTCGGATCGCGCCAAACGCTCGAAGAGATCCAGGCCCTCGACGCGCGCGCCAAAACAGAATCGACCGCGCTTGCCGCCGCGTTGAAGCGTGCGCGCGCGCTCGAGCTCCAGGTGCAGCACCAGCGAGCCCTCGTCGCGGATCGCCTCGGCCAGCTGACGAGCCTCTTCAACTTCCTCCGCTCGATCGACCCATCGTTCGGCGGCCCGGTGCGCGGCATGTGGTGCCCCGTTGCCGGACCGCATATCGAGCTGAACAACTACGGCGAGCCCCGCCCGAGCGGGCCGCACACCGGCGACGACATCGATGCGCCGTACGGCACGCCTGTGCGCGCGGTGCTCCCAGGCACGATCACGGAAGTCGTACACGGCGGGTGGATGGGTCTCGGGATCATCATGCGCGACCTCGCCGGCAACGAGTTCTGGTACGCGCACCTCTCGGCGTCCTACACCCACACGGGCGCGCGCGTCGGGGGCGGCGAGGTGTTCGGCCGCGTCGGCTGCAGCGGGAACTGCACCGGGCCGCACCTGCACTTCGAGTTCCACCCGAACGGCGGCGCCCCGGCGAATCCGCACCGCATCGTCATCAGCGTCTGCTGACGCTTATTGCGATCTGCGTTCGCCGAGCCTTCGCGCTCCGATGGCCGCACCCGCAACACCCAAGGCGATCGCTGTGGCGCGCGCGCGATGAAGCCGTAACCACAGTTCCGCGCTGCGCGCGCGCGCCTTCTCGTCGAAGATGCCGTGCACGCCATGGTCGCCCGGAACCGGCTCGTCGATGTTGTCCCTGCGTCCCGGCTCGACGGGGAAGTCTGCTTGCTGGCCCTTGTATCCGGTCTTCGCCAGGTAACGGTCGAGCAAGCCCGGGACGATCTTGTTCGCGATGATCGTCGCCACGGTCGTGCCGCCGACCCACAGCTCGCGCGGCGCGCGCTCGGATGCGTAGACGATCGCGCGCGCGGCGACCTCTGGTTGGTAGATCGGCGGTACCGGCTGCGGATGGTTCGGCAAACGGGTCCGCACCCACTCGAACTGCGGCGTGTTCAGCGCCGGCATCTGCACGACCGACACGCGGACGTTGCTGCGGTCGTGCAACAGCTCCGTGCGCAGGGCCTGTGTGAACCCGTTGATCGCGTGCTTCGCCCCGCAGTACGCGGCCTGCAAAGGGATCGAGCGGTAACTGAGCGCCGAGCCGACCTGCACGATCGTGCCGCGATCGCGCGGAAGCATGCGCTTGAGCGCCGCGAGCGTGCCGTTGACAACGCCGAGATAGGTCACGTCGGTAATTCGGCGGAACTCCTCGGGAGCCGTCTCCTTCACCGGCGAGAAGACCGAGCACATCGCGTCGTTCACCCACACGTCGATAGGACCGAGGTCGCGCTCGACCTGTGCCGCCGCGGCCTCGACCGCCTCGGCGTCCGCGACATCGGCGGGGAGGATCAGCGGCGTGCCGCCGCGCGACTCGACGTCCTTGGCGGCGGCGTCGAGCCCTTCACGGCCGCGCGCAATCAGACCGACGCGCGCGCCTCGAGTGGCGAATGCGCGGGCCGCCGCGCGGCCGACGCCTGCGCTCGCCCCGGTGATGACGACGATCTCTTCCATGTCCCAACAGTTCCACCGGCGCGCGCCGGGTAAACGGCTAGCGCCCGGTCGCTTCGATCTGTGCACGGATCGCGTCCGCGCGCTTGCGTACGTTGCGCGCGCGCCGCTCCAGGTCGGCCAGCTCGTCCTCCGCTTCGGTGAGCTGCGCGCGGAGCTCGACGAGCCGCTCTTCACGCTCTTCGCTCCGCCGAGCCTCCTGCTCCCGCCGGCGCTTCTGCTCGGGCGTCTCGCGCTTCTTCTTCGGAGGCGACGGGACGAGCTTCAGATCCGGGAACTCACCGAACCCGACGCGCTGATGCTCCTCCGCGAGCGCGCCAGAGAGGAAGTCGTCCTGAAGATCCGCGTCTGTCGACACGGCTTCGAGCGTCGCGCGGATGCGTTCGATCGTCGACGCCGCCACCTTATCGAGCGATGCGACCGCGCGTTTCGTCAACGCGTCGATCGCTCGCCGCTCGTCGGTCTGCGCGTCTCGCAACGCAGACGGGTCGCCGCCGCGGACGACACGCTTCTGCGCCTCGCGCAACGCTGCGCCGGCATCGAGGAGCGCTCGCGCGGCTTTCCCGTCGCCTCGCACCGCTTGGTCGATCGCCCATGCAGGGACGCTCGGCTTCTTGAGCGAGGCGACGCGAGCGGCGTCCTCGCGCTTTCCTTGCCGGCGCAACTCCTTCGCGAGCTCGTTGCGCTTCGCGGTGAACTCGTCGAGCGGCAGCGCGTACAGATCTTCAGGCCTCATGCGCCGATGATAGGAACGACGCGGCCCCGGCAGCTACCGGGGCCGCGATGCTTCGCGCCGGAGTTCAGCCGGCTTGCTCCTGTCGCTCGCGAGCAGCCTTCTGACCCTCCGGCGGCAGATCGTCTATCTGCTTGCCCTCGGGCTGGCAGCAGTCCCCACCCTCAGAGGCATGTTCGGTCCACGTCCGGCCGTCGCAGCACCAGCCCTTGCTCGTATCGAGATCAGCCATGGCCCTCCTTCCGTTGCGCCATAGGACGTACCCCGGGATCGAGGGTTTCAGTCGTGGGTAGCAGACTGTGTATGTAGCGGGAACATCTCCTCGATTCGATCGAAGGCTCGCCGGCGCTCGATCGCGCCGGGAAAGCTGCGTCCAACGCGTTCTGGAAGGTGATCCGGCCGGGACCGGTAAAGGATCTCCTCAGCGGGCCCTGGATCGGGCACCCCGTCCACCCGATGCTGACCGACGTGCCGATCGGCGCGTGGATGTCTGCGCTCGTCGCGGATGTGACCGGTCACGACGACGCCGCGCGCACGTTGATCGGCGCCGGTGTCCTCGCCGCGATCCCGACCGCGGTGACCGGGCTGAACGATCTCAGCGACACCACCGACAAGCCGGCGCGCGCGCTCGGAGTGGCGCATGCGCTCGGTAACTCGACGGCACTCACGCTCTTCGCCTCCTCGTGGTTCGCGCGTAAGCGCGGGAACGTCGGCACGGGGCGCGCGCTGTCGTTCGGTGCCGCCGCGATCGCGATGGGCTCTGCATTCCTCGGCGGGCACCTCGTGTACCGGCGCGGGCTCGGCGTCGACAACACGGCGTTCGACTCGGACGTGTCCGCTTGGACGGCGGTCCTGCGCGACGAGGAGCTGATCGAAGCGCATCCGCGGAAGGTGACGGTGAAGAACACCGACGTCCTGCTGTACAGAGCGAAGGATCAGGTCTACGCGCTCGCGAACCGGTGCACGCACCGCGGCGGCCCGCTACACAAAGGACGGATCGAAGGTGACACGGTGATGTGCCCGTGGCACTTGTCGTGTTTCCGGCTCGACGACGGGTCGATCGTTCGGGGACCGGCGACCGCGCCGCAACGCGTGTTCGAGGCGCGGGTCCGCGACGGAAATGTCGAGATCCGCACGCCGCAGCGATCGAGCTAGGCGCTCATCTTCTCCATCGCCGCGCGAACCGCGTCGCGCGCACGATCCATCAGCGCGATGCTTCAAGACGGTGGCGGCGAACTCGCCGAACATACCCGTGAAAGGCTTCCTCCTCCTCGTGGAGGCGCGCTCGGTCGGCAGCTTGTTGAACATGGTGCGCGCTTCCACGGAACCCGCGATTTGAGTCTTCGGGGAGGTCTAGAGAGCGACGGCTATGTCGCGGCGTCGAGGTCGACCCACACCGTCTTGCCGCCGGGGCCGGCATCGGCACCCCACACCTTCGCGATAGCCGCGACCAGATGCAGCCCGCGTCCCCCCGTCCCGACCGGTTGGTCCACGATGACGGGCATCGCATGCGTCGGGTCGTGCACCTCGATGCGGACCGCCCCCGCGCGCGTGCGGACGCTCAGCGTGAAACCTGCTTTGGCGTGGACGATGGCGTTCGTAGCGAGCTCCGTGGCAATGATCGAGGCATCATCGAGCAGCTCGTCCGACGCCCACGGACGCAGGAGCTCGACGACGAAGTGACGAGCCTCGCCCGGCGATTCGCTCGAGAATGGGAACGCGCGCGTTTGATGCAGCTTCGAAGATCGCTCGTTCACCTCAGAGTGAAGTTCGCACACGTGACGAAGGGCCTCGTCTTGCCCCTCCTCCGTTACGGATGACGGGTACGCGCAGAATAGCGAGAACTCGACCTCAGCCAACAAGTCGTTCCACAACATCTCGAGCTCGATGGCAGCCGTGATGTTCCCGGCATCCCAGAGGAGCGCGACCATCTCGCCGTACGCACGTGCGCGCCCACCACTTCGCGCGATGTCGCGGATGACATCGCCGACCACGGAGTCGAACGCGGATGGATCTGGCTTGCCGTCGATCATGAAACGCTCGAGTGTCTGCGCTGCATCGAAGGTCTGCACGCGACTCGGCGCCATCACATCACGGAGGAATCGTTGCACGTGTTCCGGGGTCGCGATGACGACGCCGTCCTCCCCCGCCGCGAGCCCTTCGTCGAGGTAAGCGCCGACCGAGCCGGCCAGCTCTTCGTCGTCGTTGTAGAACAGCACGAGATGCGCTGAAGTTTCCGGCTGCTTCGCCTCCACCGCCATGGTTCGCCCTCGCCCTTCGTCGGACGCCCCCATGGTAAGGCGCGGCTCCGCATCACGGCTGAGCGCGGTGCCTTCGGCCATTTGCGAGGCTTTTTTCCAAGACGGACCGTCGTCAAACCTCGTGCCAGGTTCTGGAATGCCACTCATCTGCCTCCCAGTATCGGGAACTCAGGCTGGGGGCGCGATGGGCCATGTGCGGTGTTTTCTTGCAGCCGGGGCGACGAATTGCCTCGAACCGGGCACGCCGGGCCCCCGTCTGAGCCTTCCGTGCGCGCTACGCTCCTGCTCGGAACGCGTAACGCAGCAGCACGTGTGAATCGCAGCGACGAACGCTGAGCAGCTCGGCTTCCTCGACGACCTCCGGAAGAAACGTCGCATCCTCGACGATGCCGAGCCTGGATCGGTAATGCGTACGCCCCGCGATCCGGTTAGAGATCGTCAGGAACAACTCGTCGACGAGCCGCGCGCGCAAGAGATGACCGAACAAGGTCGGCCCACCTTCGGTCAGGATCATCGAGTGCCCGCGGTCACGCAGCACTTGCACGATCGCTTCAGGAGAGACTTCTTCGTCGTCCCCGGCGACGAGCACCTCGAGGTGCGCGGCATCGGATCTCCCGCGAAGCCGCTTCGCGCCTTCGGACGTCGTGATGACGATCCCCCCGCGCGCGAGCGCGGGATGGCGAAGGTCGACCTTCCCGCTCGCTGTTGCGATAGCGAGCAGCGGCTCGGGCGGCAAACGGAGACCATTCCGCAGCTCGGCGAAGTTCGACGCCTGATCCTCGAGCGCGTTGGCGGGCGTCCAAAGTGATGCCGGATGCGTTCGCAGCGTCCCCGCGCCCAGGAGGATGATGTCGGAGCATGCGCGAAGCAATCCCATGACGAACCGGTCGCCGCGATTGCCTCCGCTGATCACCGCGCTCGAGCGCTCGGCTTCGGGCAGCGCCGCAACTCCGTCGAGGGAAGCGACGAAGTTCGCAACGACACATGAGGCGGGGAAACCGATCGTCGAGCCATATGCTTCGATGACGGCTTCCGGAACGTCGAGCGGGACGGCGCGAGAACGATCGAGCAGAACGTCGAACATGTCTTACGACTGGCTCAATGAGCGCGGCCGGCTCACGGCGCGCAGGAACTCCTGACGCATCTCGGGCTCGGACTCATACGCGCCGCGCCAGAAGGACGTCCACGTCTTCGATTGTTCCTCGCGAACGCCGCGCATCTGTGTGCACAGATGCGCTGCGTCGAGATGCACGGCTACGCCGTGCGGCTGGAGCAGCTCGACCAACGTGTCGGCGATCTGTTGGCCCATCCGCTCCTGAACCGTGAATCGCTTGGCGAACATCCGAACCAATCGCGTCAGTTTCGAGATGCCGATGATGTTCTCGTGCGCGACGTACCCGACGTATGCAACACCGTGGAACGGCAACGAGTGGTGCTCGCAAAGCGCGTAGAAGGTGATCGGGCCTTCGATTATCTGGCTGATGTGACAATCGGGACCGCCTCGGCATTCGGTGGGGAAAGCGGTGAGGAGTTTCTCATCGCCTTCGTAGCCGGCCGTCGAATCGAAGAGTGCGGTCAGGAACCGGCGCGGCGTGTCCATGGTCCCCGGCGTGTCCAGGTCCATCCCGAACGCTTCGAAGATCTCCGCCATGTAACCCTCGAAGCGCTTCCATCGCTCGGCGGGGATCTCGCGGGGCGTAACGCGCTCCCACCGGCTCGTCTCTTCCGGATCGGCGTGGCGCGCCTTCAGCGACACTGTGTCTTCGTCATCTCGGCCGAGAAGGATCGGTTCGTTCATGGGGCCTCCGTCGCGGAAAGCATCAACCTACAGCCATGCCCGAGGGCTTTCCTCTCAACCAACGCGAGGCCTTCCCACTCACATCGGCAGTTCAGCTGTACGTATCCTTCTCCCACGATGATCCCCGACGGCATCACCTTTCGCCGCGCGCGGCCGGAGGAAGCTCCTTCGATCGCGCGGCTGATCAACTCGGCATATCGAGGCGAAGGCAGTCGCGCCGGGTGGGCGACCGAAGCCGACTTCCTCGAAGGAATCAGGACGAACGACGATGAGATCGGCGACCTCATCCGCAAGGCGGACTCTTTCTTCCTGCTCGCATGCGAGCACGACCGCGTGATCGGATGTGTACACCTCGAGCGGATCGATGATGAGCGGGCGTATCTCGGCATGTTCGTCGTCGAGCCTGGGCTGCAAGCGCGCGGTGCCGGGAAGCGGCTCTTGCAAGAGGCGGAAACCGCGGTGCGCTCGCCCTGGCACGCGCGATGGATGCGGATGTGGGTGCTATCGGTCCGCGTCGAGCTGATCGCGTTCTACGAACGGCGCGGCTATCAGGCCACAGGCGCGCGCGAGCCGTGGCCGGAGGACGCGACACTCAGCACGCCGCTCGTCGAAGGACTCGAGTTCGTGATTCTCGAGAAGGATCTGACGAGCTAAGCGCAAGCCACGCTGATGGGTGACGTCGAGTGCACGTCCGGCCCGAAGCCTTACCGGGCGGTCAGCACGCAGAACTCATTGCCATCCGGATCGGCCATGACCACCCAGCTGACATCGCCCTGACCGATATCGATGCGAGTTGCCCCGAGAGAGATGAGTCGGTCCACCTCCGTCCGCTGATCACCGTCACTCGGCGGCGCGACGTCGATGTGGAGCCGGTTCTTCTTGTGCTTCGGTGCCGGTGGACCCCCGAAGGTGATGAACTGTCCGCCTTCGCGTGCGCGGATCGCGGTCTCGCCGTGCTGGTCCCACACGAGCGGCCACCCCAACACTTCGCTCCAGAAGTAACCGGCGGCCGAAGTCCCATCACACGTCAGCGACCCAAGGAGACCGCCGTAGTCGACGAACTTGTTGCCGGGCTCCAGGATGCAGAACTCGTTTCCTTCCGGGTCGGCCAAGACGAAGTGCCCGGCATCCGGCCCCTGTCCGATATCGATGCGGCGCGCGCCGAGCCCCACCAGCCGATCTGCGGTCGCGCGCTGATGCTCGATCGATGTGCTGCCGAGATCGAAGTGCATCCAGTTCGGCGACCGCTTCTCGCTCGGCACGCTCGCGAATCCGAGCCGGCGGACCGTCCCCTCTCCTCCCGCGATGCTGCAATATCCCTCGTCCTGCTCTTCCTCGAACGCCCAGCCCAATGCGGCCGCCCAGAAGCGAGCGAGTCTCACGGGATCGTTCGCGTCGAATTCGACCGACCAAAGGCGGGAAGTCATCCGGCTCCGGTGATACGGCTCGGTCGCACGGCGACGAGGTCCATCGCTGCGACCCTAACAGCGCCGGGCGGACGGCGCCGAGCTAACCGCGCGCGGTCGCCGTGTGTGCTCGCTCTTCGATCACGCGCATCATCTGATCGACGATCCGCTCGGTGCGCTTGGGGAAACCTTTGCGCATCATCGGCTCGAACAAACGCGCGAGCCCGCGTGGTTGAGCACTCACCGTTATCCGGACCTCGGCGCCCTCATCCGGCAACGGCTCGACGTCGAACGCGAGTTTGAACCCCATCGACGAGCCGGGATGATCGAACGCGATGCGCCGGCCGGCTTGGAAGTCGGTGCACCGGTACACGACCTCTTTGCGCCGGAGGAAGTCCTTGCGGACCATCCCGGCCTCGCTGCCTGCGCCGATTGGGCCCGCCGCGAGGGGCTTGATCTCGATCACTTCGCGTTCCCATCGTGGGTGGTTTTCGTATACATGCGTCCCGATCACGTCGAACACAGCCGCCGACGTAACGGCGACGCACCGCGAGGTCCGGTACTCGATCACCGCGCTCCCCCCGCCACATACTCGAACGCGTCGTACGCGGTCGGACGGGGGTGAGCGGCGAGCTCCTCTTGCGAAAGGGTCCGCTGGAGAGCGGGCACGACGCGCGCGGCGGCGAAGGCGGCGAGCGCTTCCGCTGTCTCGAACACATCGACGATCTCGACCTCGCCGGACGGCAGCTCCACCGCGGCATGAAGGATCAAGCCGGCGGGCGGGTCACCCGCGACATCGACCTGTTTGCCGACCTGCTCGTACTGGGCGCGGCTCGGCGCGCGGCTGATCTGAACCGCAGGCATGGACTTCTCCTTCCTTAAGTGCTTCACTAGTGACTATCACTAGTGAATGCCTCGTTAGTGTAGGGAGCCGGATGAAGAACGTCAAGAAGAAGCTCACGCGGCGCGAGCAGAGCCGGGCGACACGGTTGCGCATCATCCGCGCCGCACACGAGCTCTTCTGCCGGCACGGGTACGGCGGTACCCGCATGTCCGATGTCGCCGACGAGGCGGGCGTCGCCGTGCAGACGGTCTATTTCACCTTCCATACGAAGGGCGAGCTCTTGCAGGCGTGCTACGAGCGCGCGGTGCTCGGCGAGGACGATCCACTGCCGCCGCAGGAGCAGCCGTGGTACCGGCGGATGCTCGCGGCGCGCTCAGGCAGATCGGCACTTCATGCGTTCGCCGAAGGCAACTCCGCGATCGCGTCGCGCGTCGCCGTCCTCGACGACGTCATCCGTTCGACGCCGCACGAACCGGATGCGTTCGCGGTACGCGCGCGCGGCGAGCAGCTGCGGCGCGCCGGCTACGCCGGAGTCGCGACACACATCGCCGAACGGTTTGGGTTGCGAGCCGACGTCGGTGTCGATCGTGCGACCGATCTGATGCTGACCCTCGGCAGCGGCCCGGTCTATCGGATGATGGTGCTGGACTACGGCTGGTCGCACGAGGTCTTCGTCGACTGGCTCGCGGGAGCGCTGGCGGATCAGCTCTTGCCTTCTACACGAGCCGCGGTGCGCGCGCGCCGTCGAACACGATCTGGTCCTCGCACGTCGGCCGGGTGACCTTCACTTCTTTCCCTTGGGATAGGAATACTCGCGGCTGATGTCCGCGATCTGCAGCCGGTAGCCGGCGAAGAATTCCTCGCGCCCACGCTTCTGCGCGACGAGATGCTCGGGGTTGTTCTTCCACTCGGCGATCGTCTCGTGAGAGTCGAAGACCGCCAATGCGAGCTGGGTGCGAGGGTCATCGACGGCGCCGTACCACTCGATGCCTTTGAATCCGGGCATCGCCGAGACGAGCTCCATCATGCGTCCTGCGGTGTGGTGGAACGCCTCCTGATCGACGTCCTCACGGACCGTGACACGGAACGTTACGAGAACCATCCGGGACCTCCTTCGAGAGCGGCTCGACGGAGCGACGCTATCGATGGGCGTACGGTCCTCGCATCGGTAGACCTACCAATCTTTCGGGCCGAGCAGGTTGTGCTCCATGGCGAACAGCGCAGCCGCGGCGCGGCTCGACACACCGATCTTCGAGTAGACGTCCTGAACGTGATGCTCCGCGGTGCGGGGCGAGATGTGGAGTCGCTCGGCTATCGCCCGATTCGACAGGCCGTCGGCGACGAGCCGCAGCACTTCGACCTGTCGGTCGCTGAGGTCCATCGGCCATGCGCGGCGCACCTTCTTCGCCACATGGCCGGCCGCCTCGCAGACCGCCTCGACGACGGAGGGATCGAACGAACCTGGGCGCGCCGCCGCGCGAAGCTCTTCGACCGCGCGCGCCGGTTCGAGCGCGCGACGATGCGGCCGGGGCTCGATCATCGCGGTGTAGGCGTCCGCCGTGGCGATCACGCGCGCAACGACCGAGAGCGCCGATGCCCCCGATCGCCGGTAATAGCCCTCCCCATCTAGCCGTTCGTGGTGGGCGCCGGCGACCGGCGCGAGCATCGCGATCGTCGCCGAGCGCAACAAGACCTGCTCGGAGTGATACGGATGCAGACGCACCTGCGCCCAGTCCTCGGAGCGGAACGACCCCGGCTTCTCCCAGATGCCGTTGGCCACGGCGGCGCGGCCGACGTCGGCGACCCATGCGGCTCGTCGAGCCAGGGTCACTTCGTCGTTCGACAAGCCGAGATGCTCGCTCGCAGACGTCGCGAGCGTCGACACGGCTGCCGCATGTCCATGGAACCACGGCGCCTTGAGGTCGACGACATCGCCGAACGCGCGCAACGTTTCGTCGAGCCGCCACCCCGGTGCGGTGAGATACGGTCGCGGCTCGTCCGCGCAGAGTCGTTCGAGAACGTCGGCGGCTGCAAGGTCGGCCAGCAACGCGCGCGCGCGCGAACAGAACGTTTCGACCAGTGATGGATCGAGGTATCCCCCGGCTCGTTTCCGCACCGCTTCGACGGCTGCATCTTCGCCTCCGAGGCGATCGAATAGCGACGCGTAATGCGCGACGTGTGCGACGCGCGCGGCGGGTGAGATGGCCTCGCCACGGAGCTTCCGCGGGCGGCCCTTGCCGTTCCACGACTCGAAGATATGAAGCAGCCCTTCCTGAACTCCGTGCGAGAGGCCGAGCCGCCGGGCCATGTTGAACCCGACCTCGCACGCGCTGAGCATGTAGCCGTCGGTGATCGAGCGCGACGAAACCAGAGCAGAACGGAACGTGTGCGCGCGCGAACCGGCCGGTGCAGCCTTCGTGATCGACGGCAGATAGCCGAGGAAGATGTCCTTCGGGTCGTTGAAGTCCGTGAGTTGTGTCGCCCGCTTCACCGATTGCTCGTCGGCGAAGTAGCCGGCGGACTCGTGCGAGTAGGCGGTGCATCCGATGTGTTGCAGGAGCGATGTGTAATAGACATCGTGGGCATCGTCGGCACCGAAGCCCGCGGCATCGGCGAGCCACAGAGCGAGCAGGCCGGCGCGCGCGGCTGAACCGATCGGCTGACCCATGCCGAGATCGGTGACGGCAGATAAACCGACGAGAAGGTCGGCGAGACGAAGCTCCTCCATCGCGCGCGGACGATAACACCGCGACGTAGCGAACGGAGTCTGGGTACCCGGATCCATCCTTGCGCGCAACGACCCGGCGACGAGGACTGCTCGACGTCGGCGGTGCAGTAGATATCATCGTGAACATCGACACGATCGGATCCGACCGAGGCGCCGTGGCTTCACCGACTTCCCCGACGTTCTACGAGAGGCTCGCCAAGCGAGGGATCCCTCCACTTCCGTTCACGGAGCCGGCACCCGAGCTGGAGCAAGCTGAGTGGCTGATCGGGATGTGGGAAGAGAGCCGGCGGGCCTTCGCGACGGCGACGACTCCGGAGATGACTCGCGACGCCGCGGCGA
>JBHELL010000102.1:0-8047 GCA_046263075.1 Actinomycetota bacterium
GGCTGGCCGATCTGACCGTTATCGGCCATCACGCGGAAGTCGGCGCACATCGCGAGCTCGCAGCCGCCTCCGAGCGCGTACCCGTTGAGCGCTGCGATGGTGACCTTCGGGATGTCTTCGACGAGCGTGTAGACCGATTGAAGCGCGCCCATGCGATTCATCATCTCTGCCGGCGTGCGCTCGGCCATCATCTTGATGTCGGCGCCGGCGGCGAAGATCTTGTCGCCGCCCCAGATCACCACAGACTTCACCTTGTCGTCGAAGGTCGCGTCCCGCGCGCATGCGGCGAGCTGCTCGGTGACCTCGTCATTGATCGCGTTCATCTTCGGCCGGTCGAGCCGGATCGTCGCAACCCCGCTCACTTCATCGACCTCGAGCCGAACGTACTCGCCCATCGAGCCCTCCCTTTCGCGGCGGCGGCATCGTAGCAACGGCACGAGCGGTCTAGTCCTGCGGTGCCATCGCAGTTTGACGGTCGGTCTGTCACCATGGGTCCGGATGAAGGACAGACTCAAAGTCCTCGTGGTCGACGACGACCCGAGCCTGCGCGCGCTCTACAAGCAGGTCCTCAGCGGCACGTATCAGGTCGAGATCGCCGAGGATGGCTATCGCGCGGAGGCGCTGCTCGAGCAGACACGTCCGGACGTCGTCGTGCTCGACATGGCGATGCCGGGCAAGAGCGGTCTCGCCGTGCTGAAAGACCTGCGCGAAGACAGGCGAACGAAGAACACGCCGGTGGTCGTCGTATCGGCGGTCGATCCCGAGAACGAGCTCTGGGCGGGCCAAGACTGGGGCTGGGACCGCTACCTTCAGAAACCTCTGTCGATGGAAGATCTGATGTCGAGCCTCGAAGACGTGCTGCGCCGCCGGAAGTCGCCGAAGAAGAGCACGCCGCGGAAGAGCACCCCGCGGAAGAGCACCCCGCGGAAGAGCGCGCCGAGCAAGGCTGCGGCGGCGAGGTCGAGCGCGCGCGCGCCGGCTACGAAGAAGGCGCGCCGCAAGCCCTAGCGCGCCCCCAGGTAGATTTCAGCCATGAGCGGGACCCTGTTCGTGGGGACGAGCGGCTTCTCTTACCGCGAGTGGAAGCCCGAGTTCTATCCTGCGGACCTCAAGAGCAAGGACTTCCTTTCCTTCTATTCGCGCGCGTTCCCCTCGGTCGAGATCAACAACACGTTCTATCGCGCGCCGACGCCGTCGTTGCTCGACGGATGGAAGGTCCAAACCCCCGCCGACTTCCGCTTCACGCTCAAGGCGCCCCAGAAGATCACCCACATCCGCCGCCTGCGAGACACCGACGAAGAGGTCGGGTACTTCCTCAACACGGCGCGCGCGCTCGACGAGAGGCTCGGCTGCATCCTGTTCCAGCTTCCGCCGTCACTCAAAGCAGATGCCGAGCTGCTCGAAAAGTTTCTTGCAGCCCTACCCGGCGATCCCTTCCGTTTCGCCATGGAATTCCGTCACGATTCATGGAGCACCGACGACATCAAGGCGCTCCTTGGGAACTGCGGCGTCGCCTGGTGTGCAGCCGATACCGAGGATAAGCCGGTGACCGTCGTGCGAACGGCGAGATCGCACGTCTACCTGCGGCTGCGAGGGCTCAACTACACCGACGAAGATCTGCAGCGCTGGGCGGCCGACGCGCGCGCGACGCTCGACGACGGGTTGGATGCCTACGTGTACTTCAAGCACGAGGACGACCCGAGCGGCGTCCGGTTCGGCCTTCGTTTCCGCGAGCTCGTCGGCGCATAGCCCGACCGAGCCCCAGCGCGTTACGCCGACGCAGCCTTGGAGCGAGACTTCTTCTTCGGCGCGGCGTCCGACTCGCCGCCGCCTGCCGTCTGCTCGACCGACGCCTTCAATGCCTCGAGCAGGTCGAGCACCTTCCCGCCCGCCGGCTCTTCGATCGCGACGATCTCTTGACCCTGCACCTTCTGATCGACGACGTGCTCGAGCTTCTCTCGATACTCGTCCTTGAACTCCGACGAGTCGA
Organism: Actinomycetota bacterium; assembly: GCA_046263075.1. Classification (GTDB taxonomy): domain Bacteria; phylum Actinomycetota; class AC-67; order AC-67; family AC-67; genus JBHELL01. The sequence goes on from JBHELL010000102.1 coordinate 1,991, forward strand.
ACTCGCCCGTTAGGTTGTCCACGAGCGACTTCGCGAGCTTCAGCTCTTGCGGCGAGATCCGAACATCGGCGCCGAGCTCTTCGAACGACGCGTCTCTGATCTCGTCGGGCCAGAACATCGTCTCCAGCACGAACACCCCGTCGCGGACGCGCAACGTCGCGAGGTGCTCCTTGTCGCGGAAGGCGACCTTCGCGATCGCGACGCGCGCGTCGTCCTCGAGCGCTTGGGCGAGCAGCTTGTACGCCTTCACGCCCGCAGGCCCATCGGGTGCGAGGAAGTACGGCGATTTCCAGTAGATCGGGTCGATCTCCGACGAGTCGACGAACTTCAGGATGTCGATCGACCGCACCTGCGGCACGCCGCGATCGAGCTCCTCGTCGCTCAGCACGACGTAGTTGTCTTTCTCGTACTCGTAGCCGCGGACGATCTCGTCGAACGGCACTTCCTGCTCGCAGGTCGCGCAGAACCGCTTGTACTTGATCCGGCCGTTGTCGTTGGCGTGCAGCTGGTTGAACTTGAAACTCTTCTCTTCGGTCGCCGAATGAAGCCTGATCGGGATCGTAACGAGCCCGAAGGAGATGGCGCCCTTCCAGATCGCTCTGCTCGGAGGCATGCGAAAACTATACGCGGCGACCGTTGCCCTGCGCCCAGAGGTCGCCGAAGCGCAGCCGCTCGGCGATGAGCGGGTGGGACGCGCGGATCCGTGCCCACCACGACGGGTCGAGGTCGGGCAGGTTGCGCTCGTTCATCTGCCGCCAGACGGAGCGGAACCCGTCGATGTCGCGCGTGAGGTCGAGCGCGTCGAGGTCGGCGTTCCGTTCGAGCCAGCGCGAGAACCACAGCGTGATGAACGTGACCACGCCGAACCCGACCCCCGCCCCGAGCAACAGGATCGGGAAAGCGGCGGGGTTCCCTTCGGCGCGCGCGCCGCCGCCGGTGACGCCGCCCCATCGCATCAGCGCGTCCCACCGCACGAAGAGGGCAGCGACGCCGAGCACCGCCGGCCCGGTTACCGCAGAGAGGAACACGAACATGAGTGAGTGCTTGCGCCGCCAATGGCCGATCTCGTGCGCGACGACGACTTCGACCGGCTCGTGACCCATCTCGAGCAGGTTGTCGAACACGACGATCTCCTTCGTCTTGCCGAGCCCGGAGAAGAACGCATTGTCCTTACGCGTCCGCTTGCTCGCGTCCATCACCTTGATCTCGGTGACGTGCGCGCCGGCGCGCGCGGCCAGGTCGAGCAGCCGGGTTCGAAGCGCTTGATCTTCGAGCGGCGTGAACTTGTTGAAGAGCCGGTTCAATGCCGGCGACAGCGCAACCAACGATCCGGTGACGACGAGCAAGACCACCGCGCCGAGCAGCCACCATAGTCGTGTCCACCGAACCAGCGCCCAGATCGGCAAGAACACGGCGGAGAAGACCACCGCGCTTACGATCGTGTTCTTGACCGTATCGCTCACGACGAGGCCGGCACCGCGCGTCTCGAAGTTCCATATCTTGTCGTGCCGGTACCGGAAGAGCATCACCGGAAGGTTGACGACTGCGTCGATCACAACGAACGCGCCGATGAGGGCGAGCAACTGCAACGTCCAGCCGCCGATCCCGGTCCATCTGATGAACCTGGGCGCCGCTTTTAGCCAGATCAGGATCACGATCTCCGCGCCGTTCACGGCGAAGCTCGCGAGCTTCGAATACTGCAGGGGACGTTGATATGCCTTGGAGCGCGCGACTTCTTCGGCGCTGAAGTAATCCTTCGGATCTGCGTGGACCGGACGCCAGAGTGGCACCGGAGACTTCGGCAATACCCGCGACATGACGAGTCCCCCTTCGACCGACGGAAGCGTAACGCCTGGGTAGGCTTCGCGGCAGACATGAAGGAGTTCACGGTCGACTTCCCCGAGCTGCCGCCGGTCACGAAACGCGGGCAGCACTGGCAGCTCGACGTCGAGGGCCAAGACCTGCGGCTGTCCAACCTCACGAAGGTGATGTGGCCCGACCGCAAGTACACGAAGGGCGACCTGATCGCGTTCTACTACAACATCGCGCGATGGATCTTGCCGTACCTGCGCGACCATCCGTTGACGCTGTGGCGGATGCCCGACGGCGCCGGTGGTGACTCGTTCTTCGAGAAGCAAGCCCCGGGGCACACACCCGATTGGGTGCCGCGCGCGTACGTCGAAGGTCATTCGCCCCGCGGTGCGATCGACTTCCTGCTTGCGCAAGACGCCGCGTCGCTGCTCTACGTCGTGAACCTCGGCTGCATCGAGATGCACCCGCTGCACTCGCGACAGTTCGCGATCCACATCCCCGACTACGCGTTCTTCGATCTCGATCCCTTCCCGCCCATCGAGTTCGGCACCGTCCGCAGGGTTGCACTGATGGTGAAGGTGGCGCTCGAACAGGTCGGCCTCACGGGCTACCCGAAGACGTCCGGCGCGACCGGCATGCAGATCTACGTCCCGCTCGACCGCACGCACTCCTACGAAGAGGCGCGCGCGGTCGTCGAGCGGATATGCCGGCTCATCCACAGATCGTGGCCTGAGGGGACGACGATGGAGTGGGAGATCGCGAAGCGCGCGGGCAAGGTCTTCCTCGATTACGCGATGGTGCGCGAAGCGGCCAACATCGCGAGCGTGTACTCGCTGCGCCCGACGCCGTTCGCCGGCGTCTCCACGCCGCTCACGTGGGACGAGGTCGCCCAAGATGTCGAGCCGTCCGACTTCACGATAGAAACGATCTGGGAGCGGCTCGACAGGGTCGGCGACTTATGGGAACCGATGCGCGTTGCGGGAACGCCTGACGGCTTCGACCTGCGCGGCGCGATGGACGCACTCGGGATCGACGCGTCACGGTTCCAAGCGATCACGGCCCGCGCGCCCGCACCTGCCGAGCCGCTGAAGGAATACAAGCGCAAGCGTAAGTTCGACGTGACGAGCGAGCCCGAGGGCGCGCTGGTCGAGACGCCCTCGGAGAAGCCGCTGTACATGGTGCACAAGCACCACGCGCGGCGGTTGCACTACGACCTGCGGCTCGAACGCGGCGGCGTCCTCGTGTCCTTCGCGGTGCCGAAGGGCTTGCCGGAAGAGCCGGGAGTCCGGCACCTGGCGGTCCACGTGGAAGACCACCCGATGGAGTACGGCGGCTTCGAAGGCAAGATCCCAGAAGGCGAGTACGGCGCAGGCGAGGTGCGGATCTGGGATGAAGGGTGGTACGAGGCCCCCGAGTGGACCGACAAGAAGATCACGATCCGCCTGCACGGCGAACGGGTGCAAGGCGAATACCACATCGTCCAGACCAAGCAAGGTGGCGATGCGAAGAACTGGCTGATCTTCCGAAGCGCGCGAGATATCCCGCTCCCCCGACTTGCGCCGCCGCCGTCCATCGAGCCGATGCTCGCGACGGGTGGCGGCGACCCGTTCGACTCGAAGGACTGGATGTTCGAGGTGAAGTGGGACGGCGTCCGCACGCTGGCATTCATCGACGGCGACTCGCTGAAGCTCACGTCGCGCCGCAAACGCGACGTGACGGAGATGTATCCCGAGCTCGGCGATCTGCCGACGCAGCTATCCGGGCGCAACGGGCTCGTCGATGGAGAGATCGTCGCGCTCGACGAGCAAGGACGGCCGTCGTTCGAGCGCATCCAGCACGCTTCACGCTCGCGAAGCCGAACGCGCGCGTGCTGCAGCAGGTCCCCGTTGAATATCTGGCGTTCGACCTGTTGTGGCTCGACGGTGAATCATTGATGGACCGGCCGCTCGAAGAACGCCGCGCGCTGCTCGAGCGTCACCTCGTTCCGAACAAGCGGATCCAGATCAGCCCCCAGATCCGCGAGAAGGGCTCGGCGTTCTTCGAAGCGGCGAAGGCGCGCTCACTCGAAGGGGTGATCGCGAAGAAGCGCGGCTCGGTGTATCGCCCCGGGCAACGAACGAAGGATTGGATCAAGGTTAAAGCGACGAAGAACCAAGACATCGTCATCGTTGGATGGGAGCCGGGACAGGGCAGGCGCGGCGGCGGGATCGGGTCGCTACTCGCGGCGGTGATGCGCGAGGGAACGTTGCAGTACGCGGGGCACGTCGGGACAGGCTTCACCGAGAAGACCTTGCGCATGCTCGAAGAGCGGCTCAAGCCGCTCGAGGTATCGAAGCCTCCCGTCGAGCCGCCCCCGCGCGACGAGGTCGACCCGAAGCTCGCCCACTGGGTACGTCCCGAGCTCGTCGCGAACGTCGAGTACCTCGAGTTCACCACGTCGGGACGGATGCGCGCGCCGTCGTTCCAGGGTTTGCGCGACGACAAGTACCCGGAAGAGTGTGTCGTAGAGGAATGATCACTTCTTGGGCGCGTTCGCGGTTGCGATCGTCGTCCCGTCCAGGATGAACCGGATCGGCTCGGCGCCGGTGAAACGCACCGACAGCTGCACGGCGAGGAACGACTCGAGCTGGCCGATCGCTTGCGCGCAGACACCGCTCGGCCCCGTCGAGTGCGCGCGCACGTCGATCGTGTTGCCCGCGCGCTCGATCGAGTCGGTGTGAAGGACGAAACCGAGACACCCGACCTTCTTCCACCACACCGCGACCCCGACCTCGCTCGCGAAGTCGATGTCGGGAAGATCGATGGTGTCCTGGTTGGTGCAGGACGTCTGCTGATCGAACACGTCGATCCATCCCGCGTCCGTCTTCGCGACCGAGACGTCCGGCGCATCGTTGCACGGGGACGGGTTCTCTTTCTCCGATAGGACCCGGAAGCCGACCGGACCGTCGAGCGGTCCCGGCTCCGCAGCTTTCGGCGCGCTCGAACATGCCGATGCGACGAGCGCGATCACAACGAGCGCGCGCTTCATGGCGCGAAAGCTACACCGCGCGCGCCCGGATAGGATGCACCTCGTGCCCCTGTTCGACCAGACGAAGAAGGCGATCGCACGCGCGGTAGCGCTGCGTCGAGCCGGCGACGCGCCCGGCGCGATCGACGCACTCGCCGCCGTCCTCGACGAAGACGCCGAGAACACAACGGCGAACGTCGAGATCGCGCGCGCGTTGCGACTCATCGGCGACCCGAAGGAGGCAGAGGAGTACCTCCGCCGTGCGCTGAAGGTCGTGCTGGACTACCAGCTCATCGTCGAGCTCGCACAGGTGGTCGCCGAGCAAGGGCGCGTCAACGAGGCGGAGAAGCTCGTCGATGCCGCGTGGTACATGGCCGAGAAGAACCCGCGACTCGACCCAGGCGAAGCGCTGCTCGTGCGTGCCGCGATCGCAGCCGGCCGCGGCAAGAACGACAAAGCACTCGCGACGCTCGACCGCATCCGCGACGAGCGCGACATCAGCAAGCGCACGAGCCCGCAGGTGAAACGGTTCGCCGAGCGTTTGCGCGCAAGCCTGGTGGAATGAGCTTCGACTGGGCCGAACAACCCCTCCTCGTCCTTGCGTGCATGGACCCGCGCGTGACTCCGATCCTCCCCGCGGGCGCGTTCGTCGTCCGAACCGCGGGTGCCTCGCCGGACCCGGTGAGCGTCGATCTCGGGGTCGCCGTCGACGTGAAAGGTGTCCGGTCGATCGCCGTCGTCACGCACACCGATTGCGCGATGCGCGCGCCGCTCAGCGAGGACCCGGCGATTACCGCGCGCGCGATCGGCGACGAGCGCTCCGCTTCGAGGCAGACCGCTCGCGCGCTCTCCGAGCGCTTTCCGGCGGTGGAGGTGCGCGCGTTCGTCTACCGCGTCGAAGACGGGGTGCTCGAGCCGCTCACGTGAGCTTGAACGACGTTGCCGGCTCGGCGACGTTCGTTCGGCCGATCACGTCGAGCAGCGCGCGCGGCGCGGGACTGAACGGACCCGACATCCGTGACCGACCGGCCTGCGTCACGAGACGTGCTATCGACGTCGTCTGAAGACCGCCCAGCTCGTAGACGCCGCGGACCTCCGCGTCGCGCGCGTCGGCGGTGACGAGCGCATCCACGACGTCGCAGAGCCGCACCGGGTTGGTCTCCCCGTCCGGCAGCAGGACCACCGGTCCCCGAGCGGCGCGCGCGAACGTCCTGTCGAGCCCCTCGGCGATCGGCGTG
>JBHELL010000103.1:0-17053 GCA_046263075.1 Actinomycetota bacterium
ACGCCGCCCCAGACGCCGTAGCGCTCACGTTTCTGCAGCGAGCCGACCAAGCAGCGCTGCTGAACGGAGCACATCGCGCAGATCTCTTTGGCGCGCCACGCGTCGTCCTCGGAGATCGGGAAAAAGACCTCGGGATCCACGCCCCGGCAGAGCGCCTGCTGCTGCCAGTCTTCCGTAACCGGGGGTGCCGGTTCGGTCTTGATCATTTGTGAATCCTTTCTCAATCGCTAGCTGGAGTTTAACACCGCACGTCTCGGAGTTAAACCCTCGGGTAACAAAAACCTCCTGCGCGAGCGCTCGAGCGGGGATTTTCTCTCGTAAACCCGGCAGAAAAGGCCAACACAGAGCGGTTCTATCGCTGTGGTACGATGCGCGCCGCCATGAGCCGGATGCGCTTCATCTTCACGTCGTTGCTTGCGACCGCGATGGTTCTGACCGTTTCGGGCACAGCCTCGGCACAGCCGAAGGCCGCCCCCAAACCCAAACCCGGGATCTGCGCGCCGTGGCACCGATGCATAGCTGAAGCGCTCATCGTCGCCGTTGTTGGGTACGTTCTCTTCACGATGGCGATGTATGCGTACCAGCGCCGGGGGTTCAACGCGGTCGAGCACAAGCAAGGCAACCCCGACGGCGTCCCCGTCAAGCGGCCGGAGTAGCCTCGCGTAGCGAGGACACGTTGCCGGCTTCGGAACCCCACGATCTGGTCGACTGGCGCACCGCGGTGCGCATCGGCAGTTTCGTCGCGGGCGGAGGCCCGCGGACGACGCCCGAAGAGCGCGACCGGATCCGGCGCCACCTCGCCGTGCAAACACGACGGTCGGATGAGCTCGTGCGTGATTTCACCGGGATCGATCCCTCGGTCGCCGCTCCGCCACCGCTCGTTCTCGGCAGGGAAGGCTGGATCCGAGCGAATGTCGAGAGCCTCCGCACGATGATCCGGCCCGTGACCGACAAGCTTTCGGAATCCGTTTCGTCGAGCGGCATCGCGCGCGCGGTCGCATCGGCCGCGATCGGCACCCAGATCGGGATCCTGTTCGGCTACCTGTCGCAGAAAGTCCTCGGCCAGTACGACCTGATGCCCGGCGGTGACGCCGGGGCGGGCAAGCTGTATTTCATCGGGCCGAACGTCGTCGAGACCGAACGACGGTTCGACGTGCCGCCGTCGGATTTCCGTCTATGGATCGCGCTGCACGAGGTCACGCATCGAACGCAGTTCACAGGAGTGCCCTGGTTGCGCGAACGGGTCCGCCGCTACATCGAACGGTCGCTCTCGATGCTGGAGCTCGACCCTGCGCACGTCCGCGCGCTGGTGGACAAGAGCAAAGAGATACTCCTCCGCGGCCCGTCCGCGTGGAGCGCGCAAAGCATGATGGAGATCCTCTTGACCGAGCCGCAGCGCGCGCTCCTGCACGAGGTCCAAGCGCTGATGAGCGTCGTCGAAGGTCACGGCATGTTCGTCATGAACCGAGTCGGTGAACGCGTGATCCCGAACTTCGACCAGATGCGCGACGTGATGACGGCTCGGCGTCAAAACGTACGCGGAGCCGAGAAGGTGTTCCAGCGCGCGATCGGCATCGACATGAAATTCGAGCAGTACACCCTCGGCGAACGGTTTTGCGTCGCGGTCGCCGAGCAAGCCGGTGACGACGCGGTAAATAAGGTGTGGGAGCGAGACGGCGAGAACCTGCCGACGCTGGACGAGATGGAACGACCCGACACATGGCTCGCGCGCGTCGGAGCGTAAGCGCGAAGAACGTCACCGCTCGGTTCGTCGAAGGCGTCCGCTACACCATCGAACAAAGGCAGATGCTGCACGGGGGCGAGCGCGTCGTGCTCGCCATCTCCGGCGGACCAGATTCCCTCGCGCTGCTGCACGCCTTCCGGCTCCTGGCTCCCGACTACGGCGTGACGCTTCACGTGGCGTACTTCGATCACCGCCTGCGCCCGGACTCGGCGGAGGACGCCCGGTTCGTGGCGGAGCACGCGGCGTCGCTCGAGATCCCGTGCACGACCGGTCTCGCGGAGTCGACCTTTGCGTTCCCGAAGCACTCGCCGGAAGAATCCGCGCGCATCCGGCGATACCGGTTCCTGAACGACCTTGCGCGCGAGCTCGGCGCGTCGCGGATCGCCACCGCGCACACGACCGACGACCAAGCCGAGACCGTCCTCATGCGGTTCCTGATCGGTGCCGGCCGTCGCGGCTTGTCGGGGATCCCTCCCAAGCGGTGGTTCGTCATCCGGCCGCTGATCGATCAACGCCGAGCCGGCGTCGAGGCCTTCTGCGACGCCCTCGGGCTGCAGCCGCGGCTCGATCCGACGAACGAAGACCCGTCGTACCTACGCAACCTGCTGCGCGCGCAGACCCTTCCGATGCTCGAGGGAACGGTGAACGGGCGGCTCGTCGAGTCGCTGGCACGCCTGGCCGACATCGTCCGCGACGAGGACTATTACCTCGACCGGCAGACGTCGGCGGCAGTCTCGATAGAAGAGGCCGGTGACGACACGCGGCTGCCCGTTGAGCAGCTGCGCGCGCTGCCCGTCGCGCTCCAGCGGCGGGCGATCAGGCTGCTCGCACGGAATCCGGGATCGGGGCTCGATCATCACCACACCGAGCGCGTTCGCCGGCTCGCCTTGGAAGGATCAACCGGTGACTCGATAGATCTGCCCGGGGGATTGAATGCGCGTCTCGAATATGGTTTCCTCCTCATCGGTCGCGCGTCTTCCCCGGCGCCGCCTCCTTCCCCGATCGAGCTCGTCGTGCCCGGCGAGACCGATCTCCTTCCTTGGGCCGTAGCGATGCGATCGTGGCTCGACCCCGATCGTCCGGCAGCGTGGCCGGACGGCCGGACGGAATGCGTGCTCGACGCGGATCGTGTCGTCCTCCCCCTCCGCGTCCGGTGCGTGCACGCGGGCGACAGGTTCAGGCCGCTCGGGATGCGAACGGCGAAGAAGCTCGGCGACTTCTTCACCGACGAGAAAGTGCCGAAGGCAGAGCGGGCGTGGGTGCCGCTGATCGTGGACGATCAAGGCGTGATCTGTTGGATCGTCGGGCATCGCATCGACGATCGGGTGAAGGTCACGTCGCGGACGAGCCGCCATCTGTGGCTGCAGGTCGAGGAGGGCACGACATGACGGAAGTGAATCCCGACATCGGCGAGATCCTCCTCACTGAGGACGACATCCAGACGAAGGTTGCTTTGCTCGGGAAGCAGATCTCCGAGGATTATCGAGACGACGACCTGTTGCTCGTCGGCGTTCTCAAGGGCGCATTCGTGATGATGGCGGACATCGCCAGGTCGATCTCCGTCCCCGCGGAGTTCGATTTCATGGCAGTCTCGAGCTACGGCTCGACGACGAAGACGAGTGGGATCGTCCGCATCATCAAAGATCTCGACCTCGACATCTCCGGAAGGCGTGTCCTGATCGTCGAGGACATCGTCGATTCAGGCCTCACGCTCTCCTACCTGCTCCGCAATCTGTCCCAACGCCGGCCTCGGTCGATCGAGGTCTGCGCGCTGATGACGAAACCCGAGGTCCAGCAGGTTCAGCTGGACATCCGCTATCACGGCTTCGCGATCCCTCCGGTGTTCGTCGTGGGGTACGGGCTCGACTACCGGCAGCGATACCGCAATCTGCCCTATGTCGGTACACTCAAGCCCCACGTCTACGCTGCTGAGGAGGGCGTGTGGCCAGGACCTTCCGTGCGACCCTGAGTCTTTCGCTCCAAGGAAAAACGACGTACGGCAAGGTGATCCTCGACTCCGAAGTCGTCGAGGATCTCGGCCTTCGCCCCGGTGAATCTGTTCGGGCCTCGCTGCGCGGCACCGATTTCACAGGAAAGGTGCACGGTTCGTTGCGCGCGCCGGGCCTCCTCGTTCCGATCGACGTCATACGGCAACACGGGTTGCGTGAGGGTCAAGGGGTCCGCATCACCGTGCACGGCCGCCCCTGAGCGTGCATTTGCGCTGGTCGTCGGCGACACGCGCCTGGGCGTCGGTGTGTCCAGCCGGGTAAAGTCCCTGCCGAAGGGATAAAGGATCCGATGCCACCTCTCCAACGCAAACCGACTCCTCAACGTCAGCCGCGAAGCCCGCTCGGCCGCATGCTGCGTGGCCCGGGGATGTACGTCATCCTCGCGCTGCTGCTCGGCTTCGTGTTGCTCAATTCGTTGACGAGCCCTCAGACGCCCAAGAATCTGCCGTTCACCGAGTTCAACCAGGACCTGTCACACAACGGGCTCGACACCAAACAGCCCGTCGTCATCTTCGATCGCGATCACCGCATCGAAGGAACGCTCGCCGACGGTCATACGAAGTTCCGTACCAACTTCCCCGGCGGGTACGAAGAGAAGCTGACGAGCGCACTGCTCGCTGCAGGTGTGCCGTTCAAGGTGGACAATCAGCAAGGGAACGCGCTGATCTCCGCGCTGTTCAACTTCCTGCCGTTCATCGTGCTGTTCCTGTTGTTCTTCTGGCTGATCAACTCGACGCAAGCCGGCGGCAATCGCGTCATGAACTTCGGGCGCTCGCGCGCGAAGGTCGTGTCGAAGGACCAGCCGAAGGTGACGTTCAAGGACGTCGCGGGTGTCGACGAGGCGGTGGAAGAGCTCGTCGAAGTGAAAGAGTTCTTGGAGAACCCGACGAAGTTCCAAGCGGTCGGCGCGAAGATCCCGAAGGGCGTGCTGCTGTACGGGCCGCCTGGTTCCGGGAAGACGCTGCTGGCGCGCGCGGTCGCTGGTGAGGCAGGCGTGCCGTTCTTCTCCATCTCCGGTTCGGATTTCGTGGAGATGTTCGTCGGCGTCGGCGCGGCGCGCGTGCGCGACCTGTTCGAGCAAGCGAAGCAACAGGCGCCTGCGATCGTCTTCGTCGACGAGATAGACGCGGTCGGGCGTCAACGTGGCGCCGGGCTCGGCGGGGGTCACGACGAACGCGAGCAGACGCTGAACCAGCTCCTCGTCGAGATGGACGGGTTCGACGCGCGCTCGGGCGTGATCATGATCGCCGCCACGAACCGGCCGGACATCCTCGACCCAGCGCTCCTCCGCCCGGGTCGGTTCGACCGCCAGATCGTCGTGGATCGTCCCGACCTCAAAGGGCGCCTCGCGATCCTTTCGGTGCACGCGCGCGGCAAGCCGCTCACGGAAGGGATCGATCTCGAAGTGCTCGCGCGACGCACGCCCGGGTTCACGGGAGCAGATCTCGCGAATGTCATGAACGAGGCAGCACTCCTGACCGCGCGGAAGGGCTCGAAGCAGATCTCGATGAGCGAGCTCGAAGAGTCCATCGATCGCGTGGTTGCCGGTCCGGAACGCAAGAGTCGCGTGATCAGTGACAAGGAGAAGCGCGTCATCGCGTACCACGAAGGCGGCCACGCGCTCGTCGGCCACGCACTGCCGAACGCCGATCCCGTCCACAAGATCTCGATCATCCCGCGCGGGCGCGCGCTCGGATACACGCTGTCACTGCCGACCGAAGATCGCTTCCTCGTAACGCGCTCCGAGATGGTCGACGATCTCGCGATGTTCCTCGGCGGCCGGGTCGCCGAAGAGCTCGTGTTCGAAGACCCGACGACGGGCGCGCAAGACGACATCGACCGCGCGACGAAGATGGCTCGGCAGATGGTGACCGAGTACGGCATGTCGCCGACGCTCGGTCCGATGGCGCTCGGACAGAAGCAAGATCAGGTGTTCCTCGGTCGCGATTTCGCGGCACACCCGGACTACTCCGACGCCGTCGCGTACGAGATCGACCAGGAGGTGCGCCGTCTGCTCGACGAGGCGTACGCCGAAGCGAAAGAGATCCTGATGCAGTACAGATCCGTGCTCGACGGGATCGTCGACGGGCTCCTCGAGAAAGAGACCGTCGAGAAGGACGAGCTGATGAAGCTCCTCGCGCCGGTCAAGAAGCGTCCTCCGCGCGACCAGAACGGTTTCCGCCCGCACCGGCTCTCGCCCGGTTCTCGCAAGTCCGCGCCGGTGAGGTCGAAAGACGCGCGCCGCGAGAAGTAAACGCTGGAACCGATCGTCGTCGTCGGCGCGGGTGTCTCCGGGCTCACGTCTGCCGTTTGGCTGCTGGAGCGTGGATACGACGTCGAGGTGCGCGCGCGGGACTTCACCCCGGACATCGTCTCAGCCGTAGCCGCCGCCGTCTGGTATCCGCTGCGCGGCGAGCGTGAGTCGCGCTACGACCGGTGGCTGCCGGTCTCGTTCGAGCGCTTCTGCGGGCTTGCCGCCGTCCACGAGAGCGGTGTGATCCTTCGCGACGGCATCGAGCTCTTCCGCGACGCGCGCGCAGACGAGTGGTGGCGCGACGTCCTGCCCGGGTTCCGTCACGCGCGCACGGACGAGTTGCCGCCGGGGTATGCGGACGGCTTCGTCGCTCGGGGAGTCCCCGTCATCGAGATGCCCGTGTACCTCCGATGGTTGCACGCGCGCGTCGAAGAGCTCGGCGGCACGATCGTCCGCCGCGAGGTTGCGCGGCTCGACGACGTCGGATCATCGGTCGTCGTGAACGCGACCGGGTTGGGGGCGCGCGAGCTCGCCGACGACGATTCGATGGTCCCCATCCGCGGTCAGGTCGTGCGCGTCGCGCAGTTCGGACTCGAGCGCTACATCCTCGACGAAGGACATCCAGACGGCGTCGTCTACGTGTACCCTCGCGCGCGCGACATCGTGTGCGGAGGCACGCGCGAGCGCGGTGAGGATCCGATGGACCCCAGCCCGGAAACCTCTCGCGCGATCCTCCGGCGGTGCGCGGAGCTCGAGCCCCGGATCCTGGATGTGCCCGTCGTGTCCGAAGCTGTCGGACTCCGCCCGGGACGGCCGCGCGTACGGCTCGAAACGGAAGAGCGCAGCGGGCGGCTCGTCGTCCACAACTACGGGCACGCCGGCAACGGCGTGACGCTGTCGTGGGGGTGCGCGGCCGACGTGGTAGATCTCGTCGCCGCATCGGGAGCGCACGGCTAAACTCGATCCATGCCCTTCGAACCCGCGGTCGTCGTGTCCGCGTCGAGCCTCGAGCGCGCGCAGCCCGCAACGGTCGACGCCGGCGCGATCGCGCGCGCGGTGACGTCGATCTTGACGGCTATCGGTGAAGATCCGGGACGCACGGGCTTACGCGAGACACCGCACCGCGTCGCCGAAAGCTATGCCGAGCTCTTCTCCGGCTACGGCGTCGACCCCGTTTCGGTCCTCGAGCCGCTTCCGGGCGAGCACGGCGAAGGCTTGATCATGGTGCGCGCGATCGATGTCGTTTCGTTCTGTGAGCATCACCTGCTGCCGTTCACCGGCACGGCCTCCGTCGCGTATCTCCCGTCGGGTCCGATAACGGGATTGTCAAAGCTCGCGCGCGTGGTAGACGTTCTCGCGCATCGGTTGCAGGTGCAGGAGCGGCTCGTCCGAGAGATCGCCGATGCGCTCGAGGCGGCGTTGTCGCCACGCGGAGTCTTCGTGCTCGTCGAAGCCGAGCATCTGTGCATGTCGATCCGCGGCGCGCGCAAGCCGGGTTCGGTTACCGTCACGACGGACGCGCGCGGCGAGCTCGACGATCCCGCGACGCGCGCCGAGCTGCTCGCACTCGCACGAGGCTGAACGATGACGGTGCGCGCGCGCGTGCTTTCGTTCTCGCAACGCGGCGATGAGGTTCGCGACGGCTTCGCCTTCATCCGGCCACGATCGGCGGATGAGATCCGAGCGCGCGAGCACAGGCAGGGCGAGTCTCTCTTCGTCCCGACACACACGGTCGTGATCGAAGGGCTCGACGATGTCGAAGCGGTGAGCCGGGCGCTCGGGCACGCCGGCATCGAGAACCGCCGCTGGAAAGATTCGATCATCCTTCGGATCGGTGGGACCGCCGGGATCCGCGAGACGCTTGCGCGCGTGAACGGCGACGCGCTGGACGCGCTGGACCGCGCGTTGCTCGCGTGGAGCCGTCCGCCGCGCGACATCGAGCTCGCGAACAGCAGACGGATGCCGCTGTCGAAGCGCGCGCACGTCATGGGCATCCTGAACGTCACCCCGGACTCGTTCAGCGACGGCGGGCGGTTCTTCGATGCCGATGCTGCGGTCAAGCACGCGTTGCGGCTCGTCGAAGAGGGCGCCGACATCATCGACGTCGGCGGGGAATCGACCCGCCCCGGCGCCGAGGCGATCGAGGCATCCGAGGAGATCCGGCGCGTCATCCCCGTCGTCGAGCATCTGGCGCGCGAGACGACGACCGTCATCTCGATCGACACCTCCAAGGCTGCGGTCGCGCGCGCGGCGCTCGATGCCGGCGCGCACATCGTGAACGACGTGAGCGCAGGACTCGCCGACCCGGGGATGGTCAGCCTCGTCGCCGAACGGGCGGTACCTGTCGTCCTGATGCACATGCGCGGCGTGCCGCGGACGATGCAGGAGGCGCCGTCATACGACGACGCCGTCGGTGAGGTCTATGGGTTCCTTGACGATCGCGCTCGCGCCGCACGCCAAGCAGGGATCGCCGAGAACAAGATCATCGTCGATCCCGGCGTCGGCTTTGGGAAAACACCCGAGCACAATCTGGTGCTCCTGCGCCGGCTGCGCGAGCTCACGTGCCTCGGGTACCCCGTGCTGATCGGTACGTCCCGGAAGTCGTTCATCGGGAAGACGCTCGGCGGCGGCGTCGACGACCGCCTCGAAGGGACCGCTGCGACGGTCGCACTCGCGGTCGAAATGGGCGCGGCGGTGGTTCGGGTGCACGATGCCGGGTACATGCGCCGAGTTGTCGGTATGGTGGAAGCCGTGATCCGGGCGACGGAAGGCGGACAGCGATGAGCAACGGATCCGATCTGATCGAGGTACGCGGGCTGAAGCTCCGCGGGCACATCGGCGTCACGGCCGACGAGCGCTCGCACGATCAGCCGCTCGTTGTTTCGATCGCGGCTCGGCTCGACACGCGCGCCGCATCGACGACGGACCATCTGAGCGCGACGCTCGATTACGAAGAGGTCGTACGCCAGATCTCGAAGATCGTGTCGAGCGAACAGTTCCAGCTGATCGAGACCGTCGCCGATCGGATCGCGCGTACGATCCTCGAGCATCCGTTCGTGGAAGATTGCTGGGTGCGTGTCGCCAAACCGCAGGCGCCGCTCGCGGAAGAGGTCGACGAGGTCGCGGTGGAGATCACGCGCTCGCGCGAAGATCTCGGTCCACTGAACCTGACGTGACGGTCGCGTACCTCGGCGTCGGCTCCAATCTCGGCGACCGGCGCGCGCAGCTCGACGAAGCGGTCCAAGCGCTCGACTGGGGTGACGCGCGCGTCGTCGCGCGATCATCGATATACGAAACCGAGCCGGTCGGCGGTCCCGACGATCAGCCGGCGTTCCTGAACCTCGTGATCGGGGTGGAGACGTCGCTCGGCGTTCGCGCGCTGTTCGAGCGGTGCCAAGGCGTCGAGGTCGCGCTCGGACGCGCGCGCGACGATGAGATCCGATGGGGCCCCCGTGCGATCGACATCGATCTGCTGCTCTTCGGTCACGAGGTGGTGCACGATGCCGACCTCACGGTGCCCCATCCGCGGATGACGGAGCGCGCGTTCGTGCTCCTGCCCCTCGAGGAGATCGCCCGGGACGTGACGATCCCGGGGAAGGGAACAGTGGAGGATGCGGTGCGCGCGCTCGGCAAAGCGGAGGGAGTTCGCGCGCTGCCGTGAACGCGGAAGGGCTCGCGGCGCATGCGTCGAACTGGGTGTTCCGTGGATCTCCGTCGCTCTAAGCACGCCGTTACGACGATCGCGGTCGTGGCGCTCTCATTGATCGCCGCCGGCGTCGCGGTCGTAAGCACATCGTCGCCGGGCCCCGGAACCAAGGGCACGCAAGCGCCGCCCTCGCCGTCATCATCTGTGACCGGCGTTCAAACGCCGGGAACGACGCCTTCGGGGCCGACCCCGGCTGCGGGGACGTACACCTACTCCTTCTACGACACCGTGACGACGGACAAAGACTCCCGCACGTCGAGCCCTGCGCAGTTCGCCATCGTCCTGAAGAAGGCGGTCGCCGTGCCTGGGGGATGGCAGCAATTCCAGGTCACGACGTACAAAGGCCGATCGACCCGGACGCTCGAGATGTGGAGCGCGCGCGGCGCGACGATCCTTTCGATCGTCACCACCGGAAGCAAGCAGTCGTCGTGCACGTTCACCTAGCCGGTGCAGCGCTATGTGTTCCCGCTCGCTGCAGGTGAGCGGTGGAGCGTCGGTGACGCGAGGTGCAAAGAAGGCGGTCGCTCGCCGATAGGAACGGCGGGTGGCACCTCCGTCGTCCTCGGCCGGGACACCGTCCGCGTCGGCCCCGTCGCGGTGCAGACGTTCATCATCCAGCCGAAGGCGCACGGCTCGACATCATCGGGTGAGTACGACATCGTCGAAAAGACGTGGTATTCGCCCCGGTATCACCTGGTGATCAAGCGCGAGGACACGACGACGGTTCCCGGCGCCTCGTCGCTCCAGGTGCAGACCCTTTTGTCCGTCCGGCCGCAGTAACTCTCCTAACCCTTACCCGTCCGAAGGGGTGGATTAGCGCGCCATCCTCGGGGAATCCTTTCTCCACGGAAGGAGGAGACATGGTTGCATTGCTTGCTTTGATCGTCATCCTCGCGCTGTTCGGTGCGGGCGCTGCAGTACACGTTCTTTGGTGGATCGCGATCGCAGCGATCGTGCTTTGGGTGGTCGGCTGGATGGCGCATGGTCCCGAAGGCCGCTGGTATCGATGGTAACGCCGCGGATCTGCCGCTAGCGGCAGATCCGCACCATCCTCCGCGCCGGACCCGGTAAGATATGGGTACCGAACGGTACCCAACCGGGACCGGAACGGAGGACCTTGAGCTCGAAACAAGCGCAGCCGCCTGCACGACCTTTCGACGTGGCTATCGTCGGAACCGGTCGTGTGGGCGGTTCTTTCGTTCCCGCGTTGCGGGGCGCCGGGCACCGCGTCGTCGCCGAGCTTCACCGCGGCGACGATCAGTCCGGGCTCGCGCGCGCGACCGTGATCGTGATGGCGGTCCCAGACGACGCGCTCGACGATGTCGTACGCGCGGTTGCGACGCACGCGCGTCCGGACGCCCTGCTGATCCACACCTGCGGGCTCGAAGGCGTCGAGCCGCTGCGCGCACACGGCCACCTCGTCGCCGCGATCCATCCCGCGTCGCCCGTCGCGCGCCCCGGTCAATCGTTCCGTGGAACCGTGTTCGGCGTGACTTGCGCCGACGATCTGCGCGAGTGGTGCGCCTCTTTCGTCGCCGATCTCGGCGGCAGAACGCTCTTCATCGCCGAGCCGGATCGCGCCTTGTATCACGCGGCGCTTGTCATGGCGTCGAACTTCGCGGTTTCGCTCGCCGGCGACGCGGCGGATCTCCTCGGCTCGGTCGAGGTGTTGATCCCCCTTCTGCGCGCGACGGTTGAGAACGTCGCCGCACTGGGGCCGGACGCCGCCCTGACGGGACCGGTCGTGCGCGGGGACGCCGGCACCGTGCGCGCGCACCTGCGCGCGCTGCCCGCGGAGTTGGTCGAGATGTACGTCGCGAACGCGCGCCGGGCCCTGGCGCGCGCGGTCTCGTCGGGACGGCTCGACGCGATCAATGCGCGCGCCGTGCAGGAGGCGCTCGAGGAGGCTTTGGTGCCGTGAGGGTCTTCGAGACGATCGTGGAGATGCGCTCGGCGCTCGCCAAGGAGCGAGAAGCGGGGCGATCGATCGGCTTCGTTCCGACGATGGGGTTCCTTCACGAGGGTCACGCATCGTTGATGCGTCGCGCTCGCGCCGGGAACGACGTCGTCGCCGTATCGATCTTCGTCAACCCGCTGCAGTTCGGCGCCAACGAAGACCTATCGCGGTACCCGCGAGATCTGGATCGAGACGTAGCGTTGTGCGAGCGCGAGCGAGTGGACGTCATCTTCCACCCGCGCGTGGAAGAGATGTACCCCGAGCCGAACCCGTTCGTCATCGGCGCCGGCGCGATCGGCGACAAGCTCTGCGGACGCACGCGTCCCGGGCATTTCGACGGTGTCGCCACCGTCGTCGCGAAGCTCTTCAACATCGCAGGGCCGTGTAAGGCGTACTTCGGCAAGAAGGACGCGCAGCAGCTCGTCGTGGTCGAGCGGCTCGTGCGCGCGTTCGACGTCCCGGTGGAGGTCATCGGCTGCCCGATCGTGCGCGAGCCCGACGGCTTGGCGATGTCGAGCCGCAACGTCTACCTCGAGCCGCACGAACGTGCAGCCGCGCTGGTGCTCAAGCGCGCGCTCGATGCCGGCGCCACGACGGTGGCCGCGCGAGACGGCGACGAGGTCGCGCGCGTGATGCAGGCTTTGATATCCGCGGAGCCGCTGGCGACGCTCGACTACGCGGCATGTGTCGATACGCAAACGCTCGAACCCGTTCAACGCATCGACGGACCGGTGCTCCTGGCCGTCGCGGCGTGGTTCGGGAAAGCACGATTGATCGACAACGTGACGGTGACCCCGTAGGGGCAGCGATCGAAGGAGAACAGACGATGTTCCGCACCATGATGAAATCCAAGATCCACCGCGCGACGGTGACCGAGGCCAACGTCGACTACGTTGGCTCGATCACGATCGACGTCGAGCTGATGCGGGCGGCCGACATCTTGCCGAACGAAAAAGTGCACGTCGTTGACGTGACGAACGGGGCACGTCTCGAGACGTACGCGATCGAAGGACCGCCCGGGTCGGGCGCGATCGGGCTGAACGGAGCAGCCGCGCGGTTGGTCCGCGAAGGCGACACGATCATCATCATCAGCTATGCGCAGCTGAGCGATGAAGAGGCGCGCAAACACACGCCGACGGTCGTGTTCCTGGATGCGCACAACAAGATCGCGAAGCTCGGTACCGAGGTCGCGGGCGCGATCGCATAGGCGTGGACGGGCTGCGAGATGTCATCCGGCGCGCGCTCGCCGAGGACCACGCGCAGCACGACATCACGTCCGAGGCGGTCGTTCCGGAACGCGCGGTGGGGCGCGCGCGGCTCGTCGCGAAGGAGCGATGCGTGATAGCCGGGCTCGACGCGTTCGCGGCCTGCTTCGAAGGGCTCGACGTCATGCTGTGCGCGTCGGCCGACGGCGGTGAGGTGATCGAGGCCGGCTCGACGGTGGCCCGCGTGGCCGGATCGCTGCGCGCGATCCTCGCCGCGGAACGAACGGCGCTGAACTTGGTGCAGAGGTTGTCCGGGATCGCGACCCTGACGCGCTCGTTCGTGGAGAGAGCGCCGGGGGTCGAGATCCGCGACACCAGGAAGACCACACCGGGCCTGCGCGCGCTCGAGAAGGCGGCCGTGCGCGCGGGCGGCGGCGTGAACCATCGATCCGATCTCGAAGCTGCGATCTTGATCAAGGACAACCACATCGCCGCGGTGCGCGGCGACATTGCCGAAGCGATCCGTCTCGCGCAGAAGACCGGCAAGCACGTCGAGGTCGAGTGCGAGACGATCGAACAAGTGGAAACCGCGCTCGCCTGCGAAACGGACGAGCTGCTGCTGGACAACATGACTCCCGAGATGCTCCGCCGCGCCGTGACGATGGCGAAGGGTAAGGCGCGCACCGAAGCGAGCGGAGGGGTGACGCTCGACACCGTCGCCGAGATCGCGGCGACCGGCGTCGACTCCATCTCCGTCGGCGCGCTGACGCACTCCGCTCCTGCGGTCGATCTTTCGCTCGAGATCGAGGCCATCTGATGCTTCTCGCGGTGGATGTCGGCAACACGCAGACCGTGATCGGGATGTTCGACCGTGACAAGCTCGACCAGCATTGGCGGATCGGGTCACAAGCGGACAGGACCGCAGACGAGTGGGCCCTGATCTTCCAAGGCCTGCTGTCGCAGGTCGGGTTGTCGTTCGGCAGGAGTGTGACGTCCGTCGTCATCTCGAGCGTTGTGCCGCGCGTGACGCAGGCATTGCGCGACATGACGGAGCGGTACTTCTTCTTCGAGCCGCTCGTCGTCGGTCCGGGCGTTCGCACCGGGCTCTCGATCCATACCGACAACCCCAAGGAGGTCGGTGCCGATCGCGTGGTCAACGCGATCGCTGCGTTCACGCGTCACGGCGGCCCGTGCATCGTCATCGACTTCGGAACGGCGACGACATTCGATGCCGTCAGCGAGAAGGGTGAGTACCTCGGCGGCGCGATCGCTCCGGGCATAGAGATCGCCACGAACGCGCTCGTGTCCGGTGCTGCGCAGCTGCGGAACATCGAATTCGTCGAGCCCCGCTCGGTGATCGGAAAGACGACCGTTGAAGCGATCCAGTCGGGGGTGTTGTACGGCTTCGCCGGTCAGGTCGAGGGCATCGTGACACGGATGCGCGAAGAGCTCGGAACGCACGCGCCTGCCGTAGCCACGGGAGGACTCGCCACCGTCATCATGCCGCTCACCAAGGCGATCGACCACCACGATCCTTGGCTCACGCTCGAAGGGCTGCGTCTGATCTACGAACGCAACTCCGAACGCGACGCTTGATCTCGGTCGATGGTCCCTCGCCGGAGTGGGCCCGGATGGCCTCGACGCGAAGGACGACCGCTCCTCTTTCATTTCGCCGAAGGCGCGTGCGCGCTGCGATAGTCTCTCGCCGTGGCCGGATCCGATGAGTTAGAGCAGCAGCGCCTCGCGAAGATCGAGCGCTTGCGCGCGCAAGGCGTCGATCCGTATCCCGTGCGGTTCGAGCGCGCTGCGACGGCGAAGCAGTTGCACGACGAGTTCGCCGCTATCGAGGCGGGCTCGGCGACGGGACACACGACGAGCGTCGCCGGCCGGCTCATGCTCAAGCGGACACAGGGCAAGCTCACGTTCTTGGTCGTGAAGGACACGACCGGCGCGATCCAGCTCTTCTGCGACGCGCGGGGGCTCGGCGACGACGCATATGCGCGCGCGCTGGAGCTGGACCTGGGTGATTGGATCGGCGCAGGCGGAGAGGTCATCAAGACCAAACGCGGCGAGCTCAGCGTGCGTGCGTCCGCCGTCGCGTTGTTGAGCAAGGCGATCAGGCCGTTGCCCGACAAGTGGCACGGGCTCGCAGACGTCGAGCAACGGTATCGCCAGCGCTACGTGGATCTGATCGTGAACGAGCGATCGCAGGAGATCGCGCGCATCCGCATCGACACCGTCGACCGGATCCGCTCTTTCATGACGAGCCGAGAGTTCATGGAAGTCGAAACGCCGATGCTCCAGGTGCAGCCGGGTGGCGCGACCGCTCGGCCGTTCGTCACGCACCTGAACGCGCTCGACATCGATCTGTTCATGCGCGTGGCACCGGAGCTGTACCTCAAGCGGCTCGTCGTCGGTGGATTCGAGCGCGTCTTCGAGATCAACCGGAACTTCCGCAACGAAGGCGTGAGCACGCGACACAACCCTGAGTTCACGATGCTCGAGGCGTACCAAGCCTACGCGGACTACTTCGACATGATGGAGCTGATGCAAGCGATCGTGCAGTCGACGATCGATAACGACACGATCGAGTACCAGGGGCGGCCGTTGAAGCTCGGCGGCGAGTGGCGGCGCGCGACGATGCTCGATCTCGTGCGCGAAGCGATCGATCACCCCGATCTCTCCTACGACTGGGACGTCGAGCGGGTGCGCGCGCTTTGCGAAACGGGTGACGTCCCCTACGAGAAGGGCTGGGGAACGGGCAAGCTCATCGCCGGGCTGTTCGAGCATCACGTCGAGCACGAGCTGTGGGATCCGACCCTCGTCATGGATTACCCGGTCGAGGTGTCCCCGCTCGCGCGCAAGCACCGTGACGATCCGAACGTGACCGAGCGCTTCGAGCCGATCGTTGCCGGACGGGAGCTCGGCAACGCCTTCAGCGAGCTGAACGACCCGATCGAACAGCGCGCGCGGTTCGAAGCGCAGGCACGGGCGCGCGCGGCAGGCGATGAGGAAGCGATGCCGATCGACGAGGATTACCTGCGCGCGCTCGAGTATGGGATGCCGCCGGCCGGGGGGCTCGGCCTCGGGATCGACCGGCTCGTCATGCTTCTGACGGATGTCTCGAGTATCCGTGAGGTGCTGCTGTTCCCCTTCATGCGCCCTGAGGGCTGACATAGCCCGGATGGCCCAGTCCGCCGGCGGCCGAAGGTTTTCCACAGACCCGGACCCGGAATAGCTGCAGCGAGCGGCGGGTATGCTCGCCGACGAGCGCTGTTGCGCCCATCGGGAATCACCGTGAGGGACTTGTGGTTGTAGTCGGTAGGACTTCCGGCCGATGCAACGGTTAGGCCTGATAACGGGCCGTCGGCGGAAGAACGCAGGCATATAATCGATCCAGTATCCGACCGAGAAAGATGGCGGAGTTGTTCGAACGATTCACAGACCGCGCGCGTCGAGTCGTCGTGCTCGCGCAAGAAGAAGCGCGCATGCTCAACCACAACTACATCGGAACCGAGCACATCCTCCTCGGGTTGATCCACGCAGGCGAAGGCGTCGCCGCGAAGGCGCTCGAGTCGCTCGGCATCTCGCTCGACGCCGTGCGCCATCAAGTCGAGGAGATCATCGGGCAGGGGCAGACTCCGCCGACGGGCCACATCCCGTTCACGCCGCGAGCGAAGAAGGTGCTCGAGCTGTCGCTGCGCGAAGCGCTGCAGCTCGGCCACAACTACATCGGCACCGAGCACATCCTCCTCGGGCTGATCCGCGAAGGCGAAGGTGTCGCGGCGCAGGTTCTCGTCAAGCTCGGCGCGGACCTCGGAAAGGTCCGGCAACAGGTCATCGCACTGCTGCAGGGCTATCAGGGTGGTCCCGGCTCGAAGGAAGGCGCACCCGGCCCGTCCGGCGAGCAAGCCCCGACCGGCTCGCTCGTGCTCGACCAGTTCGGACGGAACCTGACCCAGCTCGCGCGCGAAGCGAAGCTCGACCCCACCGTCGGGCGCGAGAAAGAGATCGAGCGCGTGATGCAGGTCCTTTCTCGCCGCACGAAGAACAACCCCGTCCTCATCGGCGAGCCGGGGGTCGGCAAGACGGCCATCGTCGAAGGTCTCGCGACTCGGATCGTCAACGGCGAGGTTCCCGAAACGCTGAAGGGCAAGCAGATCTACACGCTCGACCTC
>JBHELL010000104.1:0-2578 GCA_046263075.1 Actinomycetota bacterium
GCAAAGGCGGGCAGCGGGCGGTCGACGATCGCGTGCCGGTGTTCGACACGATCGCGGATGCCGTCGCGAAAGAAGGGGCGAACGCCTCGCTCATCTTCGTGCCTGCGCGTTTCGCCGCCGACGCGATCATCGAAGCCGCTGAAGCCGACGTCGCGCTGATCGTGTGCATCACGGAAGGTATCCCCGCGCACGACATGGCGCGCGTTTACCCCGTGGTGCGCGCGCGCGGCGTGGCGCTGATCGGCCCCAACTGTCCCGGGCTCATCTCGCCGGGCAAGGCGAACATGGGCATCATCCCCGGCGAGATCACCGGCCCCGGCCCGATCGGGCTCGTGTCACGCAGCGGGACGCTCACGTACCAAGTGATGTACGAGATGTTCTCGTCCGGCGTCGGGCAAACCACGTGCGTCGGGATCGGCGGCGACCCGATCGTCGGCTCCAACTTCATCGACGTCCTCGCGCGGTTCGAAGCCGACCCGGAGACGCAAGCCGTGATCATGATCGGCGAGATCGGCGGTGACGAGGAAGAGAAGGCCGCAGCCTTCATCGCCCAGAACATGCGCAAGCCGGTGACGGCGTACATCGCAGGGTTCACAGCGCCCGAAGGAAAGCGGATGGGTCACGCCGGCGCGATCGTTAGCGGTTCGAAAGGAACGGCGGCCGCGAAGAAAGAAGCGCTCGAGTCGTACGGGATCTCCGTCGGCATGAACCCGACCGAAGCGGCACAGCTCGCGGTGAAATCGCTCGGCTAGGAATCCCCACGACCCGGAAGGTCTCGCACAAGAACCGCTATCGATCATCGCCGGTGGTCGAACGGTGTTGGGGTCGGCGTCGGGCTCGACGACGTTGCCACAGGCGCGCCGGCGCTACATGCCGATGTAAGCAACAGCACCGAGACGAGGGCCTTCATGTCCAGCCGTGCGATCGCTCGGTGCGGCGCATCAACCCCGCGACGGTCATCGCACTCGCGAGCACGACTCCGACGTACAGCCCGAGCCACGTTGCGCCGCGATCACCGACGAGCACGAGCGTCGCGATGAGGCTCACGACACCCAGGATCGTGTAGAGGAGCCCGTCGAGCCGGGGCGCCGGATGCGGCCAGATCCACGCGCGCGCAAGCACGAGCAGGGCTCCGAGCGCGCCGGCCGCTGCGACGGCGGTGCCCCATCCGTTCAGGCCGGCGTTGAACGTGAACCAGTTGTGCTTCCGAGCCACGTACACGCGGAACCACCACGGCACCATCGCGTTGATGAAACTCGCGATCCCGGTGAAGATCACCGCCCGCTCGGCTCGCGTGAGGGCCGAAAGCTCGACCTTCTTGCTCACGAAGCGATATTACGCGAGCCGGCCCGTTATCAGGTGCGTCACCGACATCGAGTCGAGCGCGCGCACGTTGAGGACCGGCAAGCCGTTCTGGTCCTTCGTCACCGATACCACCGCGTCCAGCAGCGATGGCGCTGCGGCACCGGCTTCGTCGTAGAAGTTCGAAACGGTGAACGTGCGCGATGATGCCCAGCGTCCGGTGGCATCCATGAGCCCTTGGTCGTCGGCGCCCGTCGCGTCGTAGAGCAGCGTGCCACCTGCGCGCGCTATCGCCGCCCGATCGATCGCGAGCGCGCCGTCGAACCGGCCGTTCACGGACAGATCCGGACCGAGCTGAGCGAGCGTTTCGTTCGCCGCGCGCGCTGCGTCCCAGGCTTTGCAGACGGATGCGGCGACCGGGTCGGCGGCATTCTCGGCGCATGCGAGCGACGTGACGCCGTATCCGGGGTCGTTCGACTGCCAGCTGCTCGGCAGCACGTTCGACGCACCGTTCGAACCTTTGACCGCCGCGAGGGATCCGGGGCCGCCGAGCGGTGAGCGCACGTGATGGACCGCCGCCGCGTTCATCGTTGAGTTCTTCGGCACCTGCACGGCGAAGGTCAGCGATTCCTGCTCGAGACCGGCGTCGGCGAACGCGCCGTTCTTGAACGTCGCGCGCATCCGAGACACGGCCGGATCGATCTGCTGCAGCACGCCGTTGTTGTTGAATGAGACCTCCTGTCGCATCGCCGCGTCGGCGTTGCCCCACTGCTGCTTCGCGAACGTGGAGACCCGCAAGGCGGCATCGCAGAGCTGAACGCGCGCGACCGGCTTCGTCGGGTCGAGATCCGAGCGCGCCCACGACGTTGGGATGATCACGATCGAGACGTCTCCGCTCGGAGCGTTGGCGGACATCAGCGACCACTCGAGCGACGCCGTGCCGCGCGCGCCGGCGTTCTGCACGCCCGGCGACACGGCGACCTGCGGTCCATCGATCGCGACGAGTCCGTTCGACGCGTCGCCCGAGCCCGTACGGAACCGCACCGCGACGATCGCGTTCTCCGCGACGTAAGAGATCGAGAGACCCGCTGTCGTGTATGTGTTCAGCTGCGGCAGGTTGAAGTGATATGTGAGCACACCAACGGGCAGGTTCCGGCCGGGGACCGAGACGGATCCGGCGGCCATGTACGAGCCAGTCACGTCGTCGGGGTTGCCGTTCGGCGTTTGCTTCGCTTCGGTCGGGGCCAGGCAGTCGCGTGCCCCGGCGCTGTAGGAC
>JBHELL010000105.1:0-5228 GCA_046263075.1 Actinomycetota bacterium
GACCGAGGTTGATCCGAACGAGCGGCGTCTGCGTGCCCGGGATGTAGATGATGGTCGGCTTCGTTACCGCGTCGGGCAGGATCGTCGTCTTCACGCCGGCCTGGATGACGGTGAGCGTCGGCGCGATGTAGTCCACCTTCGCGCCACCTGCCGAGCCGTCCGCACGCGCGACCAGATACGCAGGGCCATCTGCTTCGATCGTCAGCTCGTTCGGCGTTCCCGCGAACAACGTCACCGGCGCGAGCGTCGTCGCCGTAACGCTGTACAAGCCGAGGTTGCCGCCGTTGCCCACGTAGATCAGCTCGCGCGAAATCACGTCGGATACACCTTGACGTGGACCTGCGGAGAAACGATCGAGGCTCAGCAGCGGCTTGTCGAACCCGTTCGTGGAGTTCGCCGCTGTTGCAGCAGGATCGAGCACGTCTGCGCGCGCGATGTATTGCTCGCCTGCTGCGATCGGATCCCCGATCACGCAATTGGCGGCGTTCCAGTTCGTGACCGCCTTCTTGCGCAGAACGTCTGCCCAGACGAGCGGCGCGATATTCCCCGCTCCATCCCCGGGGATGACGGCACTATCGACGTTGCCGACGCCGTCGTAGGATTCGGCGGTGAACGGCGCGACCTGGTTGTCGGCGTCGACCCCGTTCAACAACACGCCGGCTTCGAGGATGCTCGAGTACGCACCCGCGCTCGAGCCGGCGGCGATGTGAGGGGCGATCCGTCGACCGTACGCGTTCTGCAGGGTTTGCAGACCCTCCGAGTTCACCTGGGCGTTGCCCACCCCGACCTCGAAGTCCGCCACCCGCAATGAACCCGTCGTGATGGCGTCGACGTGGACGATAGAGCCGGACGCGAACCCGCTGTACGCGTCAGATACCTGCGCGGATGCGGGTGCCGCTGCTGCCGCGATCAGTGTTGCTGCGAATGCCGAAACGACGACCAGAGTAGTGACTCGCCGCGTCGGCCTGGCACTGCCAGACCGGAGCCCCATGTGTACCAACACCTCCTGTAGAAATGCACTAAGCGTGGACCGGACCCCCTGCGACGCCCTCTGCATTATTTCCCTTGCTCGTTCCGGAAAACACCGCTTCGCCGTAGGTAGCCTACTTGCCCTATTCATCCCCCTAAACGACGTTTCGTTAGCAGGACACTTCCAGTTTGCGCTCATCGCCACATTTGTGCCAGTTCGAAGCTGGAAGGCTATGGGGGAAAAGCGGCGAACCTCCCCCATCGGGCCTGGTCAGAAGGCAGGTGTTAGCCTTGCCGATATCTCTGGTGCCGGGGCGAGCGAGAGGTACGGGACCGGCCTACCCACCAAGGAGGATCCACCCGATGATGCGCAGGGCCGCCGCTCTAGGCGTCTTGCTTACTCTCGTCGGATGCGCTGCGCCGCCCGGTTCCTTGGATGCCGAGCGACCCCTCGCGCTTCGGTCCACCATCGTGACGGAGGATGGCGTGGAGCTCGGTACGGTCTTCGACGAGAACCGCGCGCAGCTGACACCGGATCAGATCCCGCGCGTGATGCGCGACGCGATCGTCGCCGTCGAGGACGCTCGTTTCTATCAGCACGGCGCGATCGACGGACGCAGTGTGGTGCGCGCGTTCGTCGCCAACGTCCGTGAAGGCAGGACGGCGCAAGGCGGCAGCACGATCACGCAACAGCTCGCGAAGCTGATGTTCTCAGACCCGAACGCTCCACGGACGTTCAAACAGAAGATCATGGAAGCGCGTCTCGCGATATCGCTCGAGGAGCGATACAAGAAGGACGACATCCTCGCGATGTATCTCAACCGGGCGTATTTCGGCGCGCGCGCGTACGGCGTCGTCGCCGCGGCAGAGACGTACTTCGGCACGTCGCTCGACAAGATCACACTCGGAGAGGCGGCGCTGCTCGCAGGGATGGTTCAGGCGCCGACATCGCTCGACCCGTTCAAAAACCCGAAGGGTGCGCTGCAGCGGCGCGCGTATGTGCTCCGAAGGATGCGCGACGAGCACATGGTCACGACGTCGCAAGAGACCGCGGCCGCGAAGCAGCCGCTCCACCTCGTGCGTCACGCGGTGAGCGCGGCAGATCGGTTCAAGTTCCCGTACGTCGTCTATTACGTCGAGCAAGAATTCCTGAGCGATCCCGCGTTCGGCCGCACCGAAGCAGAACGAGCCGACCGGCTCTTCAAAGGCGGCTTGACGATCACGATCTCGGTCGATTCGCATTGGCAAACGTACGCGGAAGAGGCTGTGCAGAAGATCCTGTATCTCAAAACGGATCCCGACGCGGCGCTCGCCTCGCTCGATCCCCGCACCGGCCGGATCAAAGCCATGGTCGGGGGACGCAGCTTCGCGGATGACAACTTCAACATCGCGGCGAACGGCGAACGACAGCCGGGAAGCTCCTTCAAACCGTTCGATCTCGGCGCGGCCCTCGAGGAAGGTATCCCTCCGACCGCGCGCTATGCGTCGTGGCCGACGACACTTCGCTATCACGGCATCGTCTTCCCGGTCCGCAACTACGACGGCGCCGGCCACGGCATCGTGACGCTCCGCCACGGGATGGAGGAGTCCATCAACGGCGTTTACGCGCGACTGGCGCTCAAGGTCGGGTTGGACAAGGTGATCGATTTCGCACAGCGCGCCGGCATCACGTCGCAGCTCGACGCGTTCCCGGCGATCTCGCTCGGCGCGCTCACGTACGGAACCTCACCGCTTCAGATGGCCTCGGCGTAC
This sequence comes from Actinomycetota bacterium, assembly GCA_046263075.1. GTDB lineage: Bacteria > Actinomycetota > AC-67 > AC-67 > AC-67 > JBHELL01. The sequence goes on from JBHELL010000105.1 coordinate 2,722, forward strand.
GGAACCTTCGCGACGAACGGCGTTCACTACAAGCCGCACATCATCGAGCGCGTGCAGGATTCGAACGACACGCTCGTCTACAACGACGGCAAGATCACCGGGCAAAAGGTCATGGATCCTGAAGTGGCGTACACCATCACCGACGTCCTTCGAGGCGTCGCGTGCAAAGGCACCGCGACGCGCGCGATGTTCGGACGTCCGATGGCGGCGAAAACCGGCACGACGGACGGTCGCAAGGACGTGTGGCTCGTCGGATATACACCCGATCTTGCAACCGCGGTATGGGTCGGGTACCGGCGCCCGAAAGCGATGAGCGTCCTGCACGGACTTCCTGTGTTCGGTGGCACGTTCGGTGCCGCGATATGGAAGGCGTTCATGTCGCGCGCGCTCGCCGGAAGCCCGATCGTTCCGTTCACACCGCCGGGAGAGCAGGCGCCGCTGAGCCAAGCCGCGTGCGACTACGGTCACGGCCCCGGGCTGATCGGCGAAGCGGTCAAGGTGCCGGACGGCTTGTACGACGGCACGCACCACGGATCGTCGAGCCCGACCCCGTCGCAGTCGCCGACGTCGACTCCATCACCGACGGCGACCGCGACGCCGAGCCCGAAGCACACGAAGCCACCGAAACCGACGCCGACGCCGACGCCGACGCCCACGGCGACGCCCACCTAACGCGTTTCTCGCAGCCCCTCCTCGGGAACGATCTGCCACAGGAGGTATCTGCCATGGCCGTCGAACATGTCCACGAGCATCATGAGCCCGAAGTCGTCGCTTCAGGGAGGCCCTGGATCCCAGGGGTCGCGCAGCTGTTGTGCCTGGCGTCGGGGATCGGGTTCGTTGTGATCGGCGCCGTCGGGCTCGCGCGCAGCGACATCCATCACATGACGCGCGACGTCGCGATGGTCGGACCCTTCCGTATGACGCCGCTTCTCGCGTTCATCATCCTTGGTATCGGGATCATCGCGATCGCCGGAGTCGCCGATCGGGCCACCGCGCGCGCTGTGGGTCTTGTGCTGGGGACGGCCCTCGTGGCTCTGGGGATCATCGCCCTCATCCAGCCGGTGCGCGCGCTGGGATGGAACGAGGCGGATGGAACGATCTTCCTCGTCGCGGGCGGCTTGCTCTTGCTGGCGGGCATCGTGACGCCGCCGTATGAGCGAACAACGACCGTTATCTAGCAGCTTCGCAGGGTTGGAGGGGAGACGGCGCATGATCGTCTCGTTTACACTCTGACAACCCCGTCATGAGTACGTCATTCGAGACGCCGGTCGGTGCAACTCCCGCTTCAGCGGCGCAGGAGCAGGAACCGCTGGCGTTCCTCTTCGAGGCCAGCGCGCTGTTGGCCGTCTCCCTCGACGTCCATGCGGTCCTCAAACGTACGGCCGAGCTGACCGTGCCGGCGATCGCCGATTGGTGCTTCATCGACATGATCGATGCCGGCGGCACCGCGCGTCGCGTGGCCGCCGCCACCGCAGACCCGGCGCAGGCGCACCTGCAGTCGATCTTCATGCGGAACCCGCCTCCGCCGAACCACATGGAGCGCGACGCGATCGAGCAAGGACGTCCGATCCTGTTCGAAACCATCGACGACGACATGCTCGTGCACGAGGCCGCCGCGAACGAAGAGCATCTGCGCGCGCTGCGCGAGATGGCGCCTCGATCTGCGATCACGGTTCCTCTCGTCGCGCGCGGCCGCACACTCGGCGTCATCTCGCTGGTGGTCGCCGGATCCGGTCGTGTTTTCACGGCCGCCGACGTGCCGCTCGCCGAAGATATCGCGCGCCGAGCCGCACTCGCTGCGGACAACGCATTGCTATACGCAGACATCCGCGATGCGAACGCGCGCTATCGCGCGCTCGTCGACTCGATCGAAGCGATCGCGTGGGAAGCAGATGCAGATCCTTTCCGCTTTCGGTTCGTCAGCGAGAAGCAACGTGAGATCCTCGGATATCCCACCGAGCGATGGCTCGCAGATCCCGATCTCACCGGCTCCATCGTCCACCCGCAGGACCTGGAGCTCGTGATGCGTACGTTCGGGAACGTTGTCGCGACGGGTGAGTCGGCCGAGCTCGAATACCGGGTACGCACGGCGGAGGGGGTATGGGTCTGGCTGTCGACGTCGGTGTTCGCAGCGGCCGACGAAACGGGCGCGGTCAAGAAACTTCGCGGCCTTTCAACCGACGTGACGGCTCGACGACGCCAGGAGACGTACGAGCGCGCGCAGAGCGCGGTCGATCACCTGATCGCATCGGACATACCGACCGCCGAGCTGCCGCAGTGTTTGCTCGAAGCGCTGTGCGACACGCTCGGATGGGACGTCGGGAACCTGTGGCGGATGGACGTCGAGTCGGAATCGCTTCGATGCGAGCAGATATGGAGCATCCCTGCGAAGCCGGTGCAGGAGTTCCGAAAGGTCACCGAGTCGATGGAGTTGAGGAAAGGCGTAGGTCTGCCGGGGCGGGTATGGGCTCTCGGTCGTCCGGTCTGGGTCGTCGACGTCGCCGCCG
>JBHELL010000106.1:0-5114 GCA_046263075.1 Actinomycetota bacterium
CCGGCGCCGGCCAGCCCGGCACGATCTCGGGGTGACACATCTAAACCTCCTGCTCGGCGATCTAGGCTACGCCAAGTTTGGGCATGACTTCGACGTGGCGATCTTCCTGACCCTTGCCGCGGCGCTGATGTACGGCGTCGCCGCCGTCCTCCAACAACGCATCGCGGAGCGCGCGCCGGAGATAGGCCGCTCCCGGCTCATCGACCTGCGCTTCGTCCTGCGCGACCGCATCTGGCGCGCAGGCACCGCCGCTTTCGTCGCGGGCAACGTGCTGCAAGCGATCGCATTCGACTACGGCTCGCTCGTCGTCGTGGAAGCGCTCCTCGCGACGTCGTTGCTCTTCGCTTTGCCGCTCGCTTCGCTGTGGGCGAAACGACCGCTGCGCGCGCGGGAATGGGTCGCCGTCGTCGTCACCACGGGAGGGCTGGCCGGGTTCCTGATGACGGCGCACCCCCTGGACGGCCATCCGCGCGCGTCGCTCGATGCCTGGGCGCTCGTGTTCATCGCAACGGGCGGCGCCATCGCCGCGACATGGCTCACGGCGGTGATCCTTCCGAGTGGCGCACGCGCCGCGTTGCTCGGCATCGGCGCAGGGATCGCGTTCGGCGTCGCGGACGCGCTGACCAAGGTCTTCGTACCGATGTTCGATACGCAAGGGCTCGGCGTTCTGACGCACTGGCCGATCTACGCGTCGCTGCTCGCCGGTGCGATCGGCGTGGCCGCGGCCCAGTTCGCGTATCACGCAGCGTCCTTGTCGGCATCTTTCCCGTCGCTCAATGTGCTCGAGCCCGTCACCGGCGCGCTGATCGGACTCGCCTTGTTCGGCGAACGCCTCTACACGAACGCGTGGAGGCTCGGTGCCGACGTGATCTTCGTGATGATGGTCATCGCAGGGGTCGTCGTGCTCGCACGCTCGCCCGTCGTGACCGGTGAATGGATCGAAGAGGAAGAGCCGCAGCACGAACCTGCGCGCGGCCAAGTAGCGTAAGCCCGATGGGGAACCAGGTTGCGCTGCTGCGCGCGATCAATCTCGGAAAGAACGCCCGTGTGTCGATGGCGGATCTGCGCGCGCTCGGGGCAGAGCTCGGCTTCGACGACGTCGCGACGCTCTTGCAGAGCGGCAACGTCGTCTATCGGACCTCATCGTCGAGCGCGCGCGCCGAAGCGGCCTGGGAGCAAGGGCTCCGCGACCGCATCGGACTGACGACGGATGTGATCGTCCGGACGCGCGCCGACATGCAGAAGATCATCGAGAGCAACCCGTTCCCGGCTGAAGCGCGAAAGGATCCCGCGCGTCTGCTCGTGATGATGTGCAAGCGCGCGCCGGGCTCGGCCCTGCACATCACCGGCGCGAAGGATGAGAAGGTTCGCGCCGTCGGCAAGGACATCTACATCGTCTATCCCGGCGGCGTCGGCGCATCGCGGCTCAAGCTCAGCGCGAAAGGCACCGCGCGCAATTGGAACACCGTGCTGAGGATCGCGCGCGCGCTGCAGTAAGGCCTCGCGCGCTACCGTGGCGTGGGCGCAGGCTGCGCATAGCGATGGATCGCGATGAGGCACCAGATCGCTTCGACGACCCCGAACGGCCATGCGCCGGCGAGGAACCCGTACGCGCTCGAGACAGCGCATCCGGCGGCGAACGCGAGCACGAACCTCGGGTGCCGGCGTTCGCAGGCGTACATCGACATCATGAACGTAAGAGCAACGACACCGAACACGGTGAGCATGCGGCCGAGCGTAGCGCGCGCGTGGTCCCCACTCGACATGCTCGGCCGCGGGCCTGGCGACGACGAACGGCCAAGACCACAATGGTTGCCGCCGGCACCGGGGCCGGACCCCAGGGTGTCTCATCGCATGATCGTCCGGCGTCGTCGCGGCTGCTGTAGTACGTATAGATCATGTCGAGGATGGCAATGCGAAGCAGAACGTCGCGCCGACAGAAGGCTGCGTCGTGAACCAGATCCGGCCGCCGTGTGCTTCGACGAGGCTCTTCGTAATGAACAAACCTAGGCCGGTTCCAGGAATCGAAGTATCTCGTTCGAGACGCCCGTACTTGCTGAATATCCGATCGTGTTGATCGTCGGGGATGCCGGGTCCGTCATCCGCGATACATGTTTGGACCTCAAGGTCACCCGGGTTGATGTCGCACCTGACGGGCGAGTCGGCGGGGGAGTATTTGAGGGCGTTCGTGAGGAGGTTCCATAGGATCTGCTCAACACGGTTCGCGTCTGCCCGAGCACACGGAACGGACCCTCCGGCGGACAGCTCGACGCGCCGGGATCCGAGTTCTGGCGGCAGCTGGCGGATCACTCGCTTAGTCAACGCCACCAGATCGACATCGGCGAGCTCCAGGGCGAAGCGTCCCGACTGGATGTAGGAGGTGTCCAGCAGATCCGTCGCCAGATCTCTCATCCGGTTCGCGGATGCCAGGATGCGATCCAGAAAGTGTCGCCGTTGTGCGTCGTCGAAGGACTCCCAGCCGTTGGTGAGCATCTCGGCGAATCCAATCAACGATGCCAAAGGCGACTTGAGGTCGTGCGTGGCGAGGTCAAGATACCGTTGCTCGTCGTCCTGTATGGCTTGGAGCCGCGTCACCGTCTCGCGCAATTCTATGTCGGCGCGCTTGCGATCCGAGATGTCGCGGATAATTGCCAGCGCGTAACGCGCGCCGGCATCCAGACTGCTCAACGTCAGCTCGATCACGAATTCGGTTCCATCCTTGTGCAGCGCCGGAAGCTCTACCGGTGACCCGGAATCAACGTAGGGGCCGGTGCCGGTTTGATTGAAGCCCCTCATCCCCGCGCGGTGGAGCTCCAGCATCCGTTCGGGGATCAGCAGCTCGACGGATCTCCCTACGATCTCATCGACCGCGTAACCGAAGAGTTCGGCGGCACGCTCATTCCACAAAGTGATGGTTCCGCTCGAAGCATCGGCGACGACGACGCCGTCGCGGATGCTGTTGAACAAGCGACCGATTCCGAGCGCTTGCATCTGCTCGGTCATCTCGTTTCGCACTCGCCCTACCATCGCCTCTACTCTTGTCTGCGCTTCGAACTATTCCGGGCCACTCGCAAAGCGGACGGCGTCGCGGTTACGGGGGCCCCAGGTGGTCGAGCGAGTCTCTCGTCGATGGCGCCATCCTCGTGCCTAGCTCCAGGCCGCGACAAGGCGCGGACGTTGAGGTGAGCCGGATCTCGTCTTCGGTGCCGAGTCCCTCGCCGTGCACAGACACGTAATCGCGCATGTCGGTAGTGTCGTCCGTCGTGAGCGCCCTGCGCAAGCCGGACTGGCGATGCCGTTTAGATCACACTCGCGAGCAGTGAGACTCTTGAAGCAACTGGTCTCACGGTGCATCCGGCGCCGAGGCTTAGTACCGGCGTCCTGCGCTAGCGTTACGTCACGGACGGGTCGTTGATCCTGGCTGCGATCTGCTCGATCGCGATCGCGATGCTTTCGGGATGGGCGCCCTTCTCGACATATCGATCGGCGCCAGCATCAAGAGCATCTTGCGCCATCACGGACGCTGAGAACCCCGACAACACGATCACCTTGGCGCCGGGTGCGACGCGTTTGATGTCGGGCAACGCCTCCAGTCCGGAGAGCCGCGGCATCGAAAGGTCGAGCAGGATCACGTCCGGTTGCAGGCGCTCAGACTCGAGGATCGCTTGGTGTCCATCTGCGGCCTTGCCGACCAGCTGGAGACTGGGACGCAGCTCGATGATCAAGCCGAGGAGGGTTCGGACCGTTTCATCGTCGTCGCAGACGAGAACCTTGACCGGGTTCGGCCGCGAGACGCGCGCGCTTTCATTCATTGCCATGAGGGGACTCTGTGTTTCGAAGGAGTTGTTTCGTGCTCACTCCCGACTTCCTCAGTTCCTCGAGGGACCGGTTGACGACTGCCTTGGCACGCTCCAGCGTCGTGACGAGGGCATCGCGAGATTCATCGCGACGTCCAAGCTTGTCGGCCAATTGCGCGACAACCAGTCCTTGAACGACGCCGTCGTGCAGGTCAAGCGCCTCACGCAGCCGAGCATTCGCGCGCTCCTGTTCGCGCTCTGCTTCGGCATTCCTCGCTTCGATGGCGCGCTGCAGGCTCTGCACATCGGTGAAACGGCGGAGCGTGATGTCGATCGCACTCTGGAGCTCTTCAGGATGCCCGTCGATGATGAACGCGAAGACGCCGATCTTCGAAGCTTCGGTGACCCAGTCGGAGTCGTAAACATCGAGGACGGCGATCACCGGGCAGTACGACTCGCTCACGATCTCCCTTACGAGGCCAAGCGCGTGTTCCGCGCTGCCTCCAAGCCCGACGAGCGCGACGTCCGGCCGGACCTTCGCCGTGGTTGCGGCTACCTCATCGACGACCACAGCTTCGGCGACCACTTCATGGCCCAAGCCTTCAACGACTTTGGCGAGGATCCCCAGGCGGTCGAGCTTTTCGTTCGCGAGAAGCACTCGCAGACGTTTGACGTTGGTCACGGAAGTCTCCTTCGATTCTCCGAGCCACTCATTGGACTCAAGCGCAGAACCATGATCGCGACGTCATCCCGAGGTCTAGTCGCGAAACCTACGGCGGCATCCCGTACCCTTTCGAGGATCTGCGAGGCGTCGTCTCCGGCGCAGGAAGCCATCAATGCCGAAAGCCTTTCTTCACCGAAGCATTCCAATCCACGGGCTTCTGTAACCCCGTCGGTGAAGAAGATGATGCTGTCTCCGGGCTCGACGTCCTTGACTTCGGTCGTGAACTGGGACTCGAGGAATGCTCCGATCAAAGGCCCGGTGCCACCCAGTTTTTCTACCGCCCCACTCGCGCGAAGGATGACCGGTTGCGGGTGACCACCGCACGACGCGTGGATCCGGATCCGATCTGGTCGGATCACCAATCGAGCGAACGCGACCGTGCAGAACTTTCCTTCTTCCGAATCGTGACGATGCACCATCGCTCTGTTGAGCGTGTCGAGTACGCGAGCCGGCGACCGGGTATCCATCGAAACCGCGCGGATCGTGTATCGCGCCAGCCCGGTCATCGTTGCCGCCTCAGGCCCCTTTCCGCTCACATCGCCGATGAGGATTCCCCAGCTCTTCGACCCAAGGGGAAAGATGTCGAAGAAGTC
>JBHELL010000107.1:0-3989 GCA_046263075.1 Actinomycetota bacterium
ACATCGTCCGGCGGCACCGCGTACGTCATGACTCGAACTCGTCCACCAATCGCTTGATCGTCTTCGCGAAGTGCTCCGGCTCTCGGAAGGGCCAATCGTGGTCCGGCGCGCGCGTCCCCGGCCATCCGTTGCCGGCTGCGATGCGCACGAGCTCGCATCCGAGGAGCTCGGCTGCGCGCTCGCCCACCGTCACCGGAAGCAGCGTGTCGTTCTCGGCCCAGACCACGCGACAGGGCACCCCTCGTTCCTTCAGGGTACGCAGCGTCTCGTCCTGGCCGCTACCCAGGAACCAGCGGGCCGATCGCAGCAAGCTGCCGAGCCCGCCCGGCGCGGTCGCCGAGCGCATGAGCGCCAGCGCCGCCGGTCCGTGCCCGACGATCCGGTAATGGCCTCCCGGCAGCATGATCTTCCCGAGCCGCATGCTGCCGAGCTGCACGAGCGGCGAGTTCACCGCGACCACGCCGCGCACGAAATCGGGGTGATCGAGCGCGAGCTGCGCGCCGATCGCGCCGCCGAACGAATGACCGACGACCGGCGCAGGCGCGGCGTCGAGCCCGGCCATCGCTTCCGCGGCGGTTTCGGCCGCGCGCACGATGCTCCAGTTGTCCTCTACGGCGATCGACGGCGCGATGACACGGAAGCCGAGATCGGCGAGCGCGAGCATCGCTTTGCGGTACGCGCGGCCGGACAAGCCCCACCCATGCAAGAGCGCGAGCGGCCGTCCCTCGCCGGCGACCAACACGTCGAGCGGTCGTGTGCGGTGGTGAAGGCGGTGTCGTTGGATGTCGTATGCCATCGGGAGGTCTCGGATGGATATTCTAGGGCCCGTTTGAAGCCGCGCAGCGCGCGGCAGGGGAGGGGACCTGATGCGCGTTGCCGTGGTGACCGACTCCGCCGCGAACCTTCCGGCGGAACTCGTCGCACGTCACGACATCTCGGTCGTTCCGATGGTTCTGAAGTTCGGCGACCGCGTCTTGCGCGACGGCGTGGACATCCCGGAAGGGAGCTTCTATCAGGCGCTGGTCGAGGAACAGGTTCCCGTGTCGACTTCGGCGCCGTCGATCGGCGATTTCGGCGAGCACTTCGAGCGCGCGCTGTCGTCGGCGGATGCCGTGGTCTGCGTCGTCGTGGCGTCGTTCCTGAGCGCGACCTTCGACGCGGCCACGACCGCGGCGCGCGCGTTCGGCGATCGCGTTCGGGTCGTTGATTCGCGCAGCGCGTCGCTCGGCGAGGGGATGCCTGCTTTGGAGGCCGCGCGCGCGGCCGGGGACGGAGCCGATATGGAGGCCGTCGCGGCGCGCGCGCGCGAGGTCGCATCGCGCTCATCGCTCATCGCCACGATCAACACGTTCGAGTTCCTGCGGAAGAGCGGCCGCGTCAACGTCGTGCTCGCGTACGCCGGCACCGCGCTCAACATCAAGCCCGTCTTCGCGTTCCGTCACGGGAAGCTGGAGCAGCTCGGACGTCCGCGCACGCGCGGCTCGGCGATCGGCAAGCTGGTCGACGAGACGCGCGCGGCGGCCGCGCGCGGGCCGCTGCACCTCGGGGTCGTGCACGCCGACTGCGAAGACGAAGCGCGCGCGCTGCTGGAGCGGCTCGCCGCCGAAGTCGAAACCGTCGAGACGATGGTCAGCGAGTTCACCCCGCTGATGGGCTCACATACCGGCCCGGGCCTCCTCGGCTGCGCGTTCTGGGCCTAGCGGTTAGCGACGGCTTGTCGGTTCCGCGCTCTGCGCGCGCCGGTAGTATGCGCGCGTGTCGCTTCGCATGAAGCGGTCCCGGCCGCCATCCGATCCCACCGAGCCGCACATGCTCGGCACAGCGCGCTTCCGCGCGATCATCGGGATGGACCTGCTGATCATGATGGGCTTCGGTCTAATCATCCCAGCGCTCCCCGAGTTCGTGAAGCAGCTCGGACACAACGAAGCGGCCGTCGCCGCCGTCGTGTTCGGCTTCGCGCTGACGCGACTCATGGGAGACTTCTTCGTTGGGTGGCTCATCGATCACTTCGGCGAGCGGGTCGTTACCGCTGCAGGCGCTGCGATCGTCGGTGTGTCGAGCATCACCGCGGGTCTCGCGCGTAGCTACGGTCAGCTGCTCGTCCTGCGAGGGCTCGGCGGGTTCGGATCGTCGTTCTTCCTCGGCGGGCTCATGGCGTACCTGATCGCGAAGACGCCGGTCGGGGAGCGCGGGCGCGCGATGAGCATCTTCCAGGGCTCGTTCGGGCTCGGCTTGCTGATCGGTCCCGCGGTCGGCGGCGCCATGCTGGCGTTCGCATCGCCGCGCGTCCCGTTCTACATCTACGGCGGTGCGCTCGTCCTCGTCGTTCCGTTCATATTGCGCACCATCGAATCCGTTCGTGGCCGCGGCGCGCTCGCCGATGCACCGGACCTGCCCACCGAAGAGGTCCCTGCGCCGCGCGTCCCCGGATGGCGACAGCTGCGACCGCTTCTGTCGTCGTCTGCATACGTCGCCGCGCTCGCGTCGGGAGCGCTCCTGCTCTTCCTCTCGACGGCCGAGATCACGATCCTCAAGCCGTACTGGACCGACGTCTTGCATCAAGGCAATGGAACGAGTGGTCTTCCGTTCACCATCGCCGGCGTGTTCGGCATCGCCGTCATATGGCACGCCGGGACGCTCACCGATAGGCGCGGGAGGAAGTCCGCGCTGTTGCCGGCGCTCGTCGTTACCGCGATCGGGTACGCCGCGATCGGTCAGACGCATAGCCCGATAGCGGTCCTCGCGCTCCTCGCGTTGACCGGATTGATGGCCGGCTACATGCGTCCGGGGCCGAGCGCGATCGTCGCCGACGTCTCGTCACCCGAGACGCGCGGAGCCGCGGTTGCCGGCTTCCGATTCGCGGGCGACTTCGGCGCGCTCATCGGGCCGGTCGGTGGCGTCGTAGCGCAGTACGCGTCGTACGCGTGGGCGTGGGCTGCGCTCGGCATCTCGGCGCTGCTCGTTTTCGTCCTTGCGTTGTTCGCGCAAGAAACGCTGCCGCGCTGACGTGGCGTTCTTCCGCGTCACCGCTCGCATCGAAGCGCCGCCCTCGCGCGTGTGGGAAGTGTTACGTGACTGGGAAGGTTCGGCGGGATGGATGGTCGATGCGACGACTGTCGACGTGCTGTCGCCGCAGCGTGAAGGCGCCGGCACGCGCGTGCGCGCGATCACACGCATCGCCGGCGTCGCGCTGACAGACGTGATGATCGTGACGCGATGGGAGCCGCCTCGGTTGCTGGAGGTCCAGCATGTCGGGTGGCCGATCCGCGGGCTCGCATGGTTCGAGCTGGCGCCGGACGCGGGCGCCACGCGCTTCGAGTGGGCGGAGGAGCTCGACCCTCCGCTCGGCCCGCTCGGCGAGCTCGGCGGGACGGTGTTGCGCGCGCCGATCGAGCGCATGTTGCGCCGCTCGTTGGTGAAGCTGCGCGCGGTCTGCGAGCGCAGTTAGAGGCTCGACAGCACTTCGCCGTACTTCAACGCCGAGCCCGTATTGATCAGCACCACCTGGTCGTCGCGTTTGATGTCCCCGCGCGCGAGCAAGCCGCGCACCCCTGCGAGCGTCGCAGCGCCTTCCGGCGCCGCGCCGATGCCGGCTTCGCGCGCCATCAGCTTCATCCCGTCCTTGATGTCGTCGTCGGTCACAGCGATCGCCGAGCCGCCCGTTTCACGCAGCGCGCGCAGCACGAGGAAATCGCCGAGCGCCTTCGGCACGCGCAGCCCTGCCGCGTTCGTCTGCGGCGCGTCCCACCGCATCGACTCGTCGAGCTTCTGCTGGAAGGCGTGCACGATCGGCGCGCAGCCCGCCGCTTGCACGACGTGCAGCTTCGGCATCCGATCGGACACCCATCCGATGTCCTCGAGCTGTTGAAGCGCGCGGTAGATGCCGATGAGCCCGACGCCGCCGCCGCACGGATAGACGATCGCATCCGGCGCGCGCCATCCGAGTTGCTCGCAGATCTCGAGTCCCAGCGTCTTCTTGCCTTCGATCC